>CABUGI010000089.1 GCA_902491055.1 uncultured Collinsella sp.
TCGACGGTGTCGCCTGCCACGGCGCCCTGCACAAAGACGGCCTTGCCGTTGTCGGCGTGCGCCAGCCCGTCGGCGCCGTAGGTCATCGATTCTATAGTGAGCTTCATATTCCTGCCTGTCATTCGCGTTGTTGTTCGCACCATGGTAGCAGGGAAAAGCGCCCCGCATCCGAGGCTTTCCTCAAATGCGGGGCGCTTCTACAAACTGCTTCTACAAACGACTATTTCGTCTTGCCGGTAATGAGCGTCTTAAGACCCAGGCCGATCAGACCCAGGCCCATGCGCACGCGACCGGGGCGATGGCGCTCGATGGCCTTGGTCTTGCCGGCGGGCTTATCGCGACGGGCGCTCGTCTCGGGTGCGGGCTTGGTGACCTGCGGCTCGGGCTGAGGTGCAGGTGCGGGCTCGGGCTCAATGACGGTCGCCTGGACCTTCTGAACCTCGGGTGTGGTCGGCTGCGGCTTAGGAGCAGGGGTGGGCTTTGCCTCGGCGGCGGGCTCCGGAGTCGCGGTAGCGGGCTCGGGCGCTTTCTCCACGGCGGTCTCTGCGGCAGCCTCGGGCTCATTCACCGGGGGAGCTGCAACCGCTTCCGGTTTGGCAGCTGCCCCGTGTTCAACCTCGGCCTGAATGGCCTCCTCGGCCACGCGTTCCTTCTCCTGCGCACGCTGCTGCGCGGCGGCCTCGGCGTTGCGATAGGCACGCTCCAGTAGAGCTTCCTGCGAGTTGAAGGGTTTCTCACCCTCTGCACGCTCCACGGGGACCCAGGTGCCGTCGCTCGTGAGGCTGCGGGCCTTCACGTTGTCCCGCAGCTGCATGCCCATATACTCGTGCACTAGGGCGCGGCAGGTGGGGTCGAGCACGGGGAAGGCGATCTCCACGCGGTGCTCGGTGTTGCGCGTCATCATGTCTGCCGAGCTCAGGTAAATCATGTCCGAGTCCACGCCGAAAGCATAGACGCGCGCGTGCTCCAAAAAGCGTCCGACGATGGAGCGGACATGCACGTTCTCGGTCTTGCCCGGAATACCGGGCTTGAGGCACGAGATGCCGCGGATGATCATGTCTACGCGCACGCCGGCACACGATGCCTCGGCGATCTTGTCGATGACCTCGCGGTCGGTCAGCGAGTTGAGCTTAAAGAACACGCGGGCGGGCTCGCCGGCAAGGGCGCGCTGAATCTCGCGGTCAAGCCCGCGCATGATGAGCGGTTTCAGTCCGACGGGCGCCACACCCAGGAAGCGGTAGTCGCCGCGCAGGTTGCCCAGCGACAGATTGCGGAAGAACAGGTTGGCGTCTTCACCGATGCCGGGATGGGCTGTCATGAGCATAAAGTCGCTGTAGAGTTTGGCCGTCTTCTCGTTAAAGTTGCCGGTGCCCAAAAGCGTGAGGCGGGTGAGCGCCATGCCCTCGCGATAGGTGAGCTGGCAGATCTTTGAGTGGCATTTAAAGCCCTCGGAACCATAGATGACGGTGCAGCCCGCCTCTTCCAGACGCTCGGCCCACTCGATGTTGTTCTGCTCGTCAAAGCGGGCACGAAGTTCCATGAGCACCGTGACCTCTTTGCCGTTCTCGGCAGCATCGATCAGCGACTCGCACAGGCGGCTCTGCTTGGCCACGCGGTAGAGTGTGATGCGCAGCGAGATGCACTCGGGGTCGTAGGCGGCCTCGTGCACCAGATCCAGGAACGGATTCATGGCCTCGTAAGGGTAGAAGAGCAGCTTGTCGTGCTGCAGCACCTGCTCGCGGATGGAGCGGGTCATGTCGATGGTGGGGTTGGGCTGCGGCTTAAACGGCGTAAAGAGCAGCTCGTTGCGCAGGTGCTCGGGAATCTTGCCCTCAATGCCAAAGACGTAGCCCAGGTTGAGCGGGATATCGCAGGTAAAGACAGAGCGGCGCGAAAGCTCGAGCGCCTTGCGGATAGTCTTGAGCGTCGCCTTCTCGAGCGATCCCGAGACCGCGAGCACTACCGGCTGCAGGCGCAGGCGCTTCTTGAGAATGCGCTTCATGTGCTGGCGGTAGTCCTCTTCCTCCTCGACGCCCTCGCCGTCCGGATCGATGTCAGCGTTGCGGGTGACGCGGATCAGCGCACGATCCAGCGGCTTATAGGAGCCAAAGCAGCTGTCCAGGCAGGCGAGGATGACGTCCTCGAGCAAGATGTAGGAGTAGGTGCCGGTGGGCGAGGGGATCTCGACCACGCGGTTCATCGAGGCGGGAATCTCGATAAGGCCCAGCAGGCTCTCCTCGTCGGTGGCACCGTCCAGACCACAGGCCAGATAGAGCGCGCCATTGCGCAGGTTGGGGAAGGGGTGGCGAGGATCGATGACCAGCGGCGAGATGACCGGTGACACGTAGGCCTGGAAGTAGCGGGTTACAAAGGTGCGCTCCTCGGGCGTAAGCGAATCGATGCGGGCGCGGTGAACGCCCAAGGTGTCGAGCTTGCCCTCGATGCTCTTAAAGATGGACTCCCAACGGGTAAGGAGCCCGGGCATTTCGGCCATGACAGCATCGACCTGTTCGGAGGCGGTCATATTGCTCTTGTTGTCGACAGGTTGTTTTTTGAGCTCCGCCAGATCGGACAGGCCGCCCACGCGCACCATAAGGAACTCGTCGAGGTTGGACTCGAAGATCGAGACGAACTTTAGTCGCTCGAATAACGGAACGGTTTCGTCGAAGGCTTCGTCGAGCACGCGGTTGTCAAAGCGTAGCCAGCTGAGCTCTCGGTTTTGCGTGTACGAGAAGTCGCGCGGCGGTTTGCGCAGCTTTGCGGCGGCTTGCTTCTTTTCGATTTTGCTCGGCATATGCATCTGTCCGTTCAGTCCCCACAAGGGACGGTAGCCTAACACTAATCACTATTGTCTCAATTTAGTCGACCTGTAGCACGGACGCATCGCGCGAACGGTATCTTTACCTACTTCTTACGCTGCCAAGGCATGCAACTAACTGCCCAACTCGTTTGGAAACAATCTATATCCATACTCAACTGGTGAGGATGTATGAATAAGAATGATTGCGAGCTGAATATAATCGAATCCAAATTGAATCATGGACAAACGACATATATATGCAGAAAACCGTTTTAGCTATGCAATTCCTAAACATGAAAATATTTGTGCAATCTAGCTTAATTCCTTAGAAAAAAGAACATTTACCTTTGAAAACCTGCTTTAGAGAACCGAAGTGCATCATGGGGGAATCATATGCGATATACCGTTCATCGCACTTTGCTGACCGTTTGGGGGCGAGGTGGAATTGCAGGTGGTTTTTGGATATAACTAGAGCTGTCAGCAAGCAGCGTCCCATACGGAGGGGCGCTGATACATTCGGCCAGTAAGGCCCGAAAGAAAGGTAGGAGGCCATGACGAAAGGTCTGCACGTGCCTTCCGAGATCGGCAAGCTCAGGAAGGTCTGCCTGCACCGTCCCGGCGACGAGCTCCTCAACCTGCCGCCCGACGAGCTCGAGCGACTCCTGTTCGACGACGTCCCGTTCCTGGAGGTCGCACAGCAGGAGCACGACACCTTCGCCCAGATCCTGAGGGACCAGGGCGTGGAGGTCCTCTACCTCGAGAACCTCGTCGCCGAGGTGTTCGACCAGGTCCCCGGCGCCCGCGCCGAGTTCACCGACCAGTACATCGCCGAGGCCGGCATCCGCGGCCAGCACATGCCGCAGATCGTCCGCGAGAAGCTGGACTCCATCGAGGACAACCTCGAGTTCGTCAAGAAGACCATGGCCGGCATGACCAAGTCCGAGATCGACATGCCCCTCACGGCGTCCACGACCCTCGACTCCCTGGTCAACTCCGAGTCCGAGTCCGACCTGATCATCGACCCGATGCCCAACCTCTACTTCACCCGCGACCCGTTCGCGGTCGTCGGCGAGGGCGTCAACCTCAACCGCATGTACTCGGTCACCCGCAACCGCGAGACCCTGTACGGCAAGTACGTCTTCAAGTACCACCCCGACTACAAGGACGTCTCCCTGTACTTCCGCCGCGACTGCCAGTTCCACACCGAGGGCGGCGACGTGCTGAACATCAACGAGAAGACCCTCGCCGTCGGCATCTCCCAGCGCACCCAGGCCGCCGCGATCGACGTCATGGCCCAGAACATCTTCTGGAACTCCGACTCCAAGGTCGAGCGCATCCTGGCCTTCGACATCCCGGTCTCGCGCGCCTTCATGCACCTCGACACGGTCTTCACCCAGATCGACGTCGATAAGTTCACGATCCACCCCGCCATCATGGGCACCCTGCGCGTCTACGAGCTGACCGCCGGCAAGAACCCGGGCGACGTGAACATCCGCCTGATCGAGGACACCCTCGAGCACGTCCTGGAGGACGCCACCGGCGTCGACCAGGTCAAGCTGATCCCCTGCGGCGGCGGCGACCCGATCGCGGCCTCCCGCGAGCAGTGGAACGACGGCTCCAACACCCTGTGCGTCGAGCCCGGCAAGATCTGCGTCTACGCCCGCAACACCGTCACCAACGACGTGCTGTACAAGGAGGGCCTGGACCTTCTCGTCGTGCCCTCCGCCGAGCTCTCCCGCGGCCGCGGCGGCCCGCGCTGCATGAGCATGCCCTTCTGGCGCGAGGACCTCTAAGGTCTTCAAGGACCCGTACAGGTCATAATACATACATCTAGCTGCCATTAGATGTCTTCCATTGGGGCGGTGCGGGTTTTCGCACCGTCCCAATCTTGTATGAGGAACGTCAACACGGTTGGATGACTGCTTTTGTAAGGAGCTTGGCCATGGACATCAAGACGATTGGCGTTGAGGAATGGCTCAACGTTTGGGAGAAGAGCGCCACGTGGGACATCGCCCAGTCGACGATCTCGTCGCTCACCATGGGCGAGCTGCGCGCGCTCGATGAGCAGGACGGCGCCACGTTCTACGAGCGCCTGGACCGCGAGAAGATGAACTACGGCTGGATCGAGGGTTCGCCGGAGTTTAAGGCCGTGGTTGCCAAGCTGTATCGTCGGGAGGTCAATCCCGACCACATTCTGCAGACCAATGGCTGCACGGGTGCGAACCTCAACGCCATCATGGCCGTGGTCGAGCCCGGCGACCACGTTATCGCCGAGTGGCCCACCTACGCGCCGCTCTACGAGATTCCGCGCACGCTGGGCGCCGAGGTCGAGTATTGGGAGCTTCGCGAGGAACTCGGCTGGAAGCCCGATATCGAGGAGCTCAAGCGCATCGTTCGTCCCAACACGAAGCTCATCTGCATCAACAACGCATCGAACCCCATCGGTACCGTGCTCGATGCCGATACGCTCGGCCAGATTGCCGAGATCGCCCGCTCGGTGGGCGCCTATGTGCTGTGCGACGAGGTGTACCTGCCGCTTGAGAACACCGAGGACTTTTTGTCGATGGCCGATGTGTACGAGAAAGCCATCGTCACCAACTCGGTGTCCAAGACCTATTCGACGCCTGCTGCCCGCGTGGGCTGGGTTGTGGCAGACGAAGAGGTATCTAATCGCATTCGCACGTACCGCGACTACACCATGATTTGCGGCGGCGTGTTCAACGACGCCCTGGCGACCTATGTGCTCAAGCACAAGGACAAGATCCTCGAGCGCAACCGCAAGATCGTGTTTGGAAACCGCGATATCGCGCAGGCTTGGATCGACACGCAGCATCGTGTCTCCTGGACGGCCCCGCAGAGTGTGTCCACCTCGTTTATCCAGCTGGACATTCCCGAGGATGACGAGGAGTTCTGCAAGCGCCTGCTGTCCGAGAGGGGAGTGCTGCTGGTACCTGGCTGCCGCTTTGAGCTTCCCTGTGGCGCACGCCTGGGCTACTGCGCGAGCGAGGACGTTCTGCGCGAGGGCCTGAGGCTTTTGGGCGAGGCGCTGGCGGAGTTCGATCGCTAGGATTCCGACGGCTCTCAAGGCCGCTCAAATCTGCCTACGATTATCGATAACAGTCCCGTTTCCCATGAGGGGAGCGGGACTGTTTTTCTATACCGAGAAGTCAAGTTGTTACAAATGAGGCCGTAAGGCGAGCCGGTATTCGCTGGGCCTTATACTGAGCTTCCGGTGAACGGTACAAAGCGTCTGGTAAACGGTAATATGCTTACCAGAAATGAATAGGACAAACTTTTTTTTGAATAAAAATGAAAATGGTTGAGACGTGGTATGAATCGCTAATTCTATTCATAGCTTTATTAGAAATATGCAATTTGAGGGTGGTTTAATAAAGTTTAGTTCCATTTGCTATCTGGATTGAAAACGCGTTTAAGCACGTAAATAAACTTTATTAAATCAAAGTGTGCCATGCGTGAAGTATATGTGTATGCCGTTCACCCCTCATATAAAACCGTTCGGGGGCGAGGTGGAAGTATGAACTGATTTTGGATATAAATATGTCGTCAGCAATAACGCCTCACACGGAGGGGCGCTAACGAATCGGCCCTGACAGGGGCCCGAAAGAAAGGTAGGAGGCCATGACGAAAGGTCTGCACGTGCCTTCCGAGATCGGCAAGCTCAGGAAGGTCTGCCTGCACCGTCCCGGCGACGAGCTCCTCAACCTGCCGCCCGACGAGCTCGAGCGACTCCTGTTCGACGACGTCCCGTTCCTGGAGGTCGCACAGCAGGAGCACGACACCTTCGCCCAGATCCTGAGGGACCAGGGCGTGGAGGTCCTCTACCTCGAGAACCTCGTCGCCGAGGTGTTCGACCAGGTCCCCGGCGCCCGCGCCGAGTTCACCGACCAGTACATCGCCGAGGCCGGCATCCGCGGCCAGCACATGCCGCAGATCGTCCGCGAGAAGCTGGACTCCATCGAGGACAACCTCGAGTTCGTCAAGAAGACCATGGCCGGCATGACCAAGTCCGAGATCGACATGCCCCTCACGGCGTCCACGACCCTCGACTCCCTGGTCAACTCCGAGTCCGAGTCCGACCTGATCATCGACCCGATGCCCAACCTCTACTTCACCCGCGACCCGTTCGCGGTCGTCGGCGAGGGCGTCAACCTCAACCGCATGTACTCGGTCACCCGCAACCGCGAGACCCTGTACGGCAAGTACGTCTTCAAGTACCACCCCGACTACAAGGACGTCTCCCTGTACTTCCGCCGCGACTGCCAGTTCCACACCGAGGGCGGCGACGTGCTGAACATCAACGAGAAGACCCTCGCCGTCGGCATCTCCCAGCGCACCCAGGCCGCCGCGATCGACGTCATGGCCCAGAACATCTTCTGGAACTCCGACTCCAAGGTCGAGCGCATCCTGGCCTTCGACATCCCGGTCTCGCGCGCCTTCATGCACCTCGACACGGTCTTCACCCAGATCGACGTCGATAAGTTCACGATCCACCCCGCCATCATGGGCACCCTGCGCGTCTACGAGCTGACCGCCGGCAAGAACCCGGGCGACGTGAACATCCGCCTGATCGAGGACACCCTCGAGCACGTCCTGGAGGACGCCACCGGCGTCGACCAGGTCAAGCTGATCCCCTGCGGCGGCGGCGACCCGATCGCGGCCTCCCGCGAGCAGTGGAACGACGGCTCCAACACCCTGTGCGTCGAGCCCGGCAAGATCTGCGTCTACGCCCGCAACACCGTCACCAACGACGTGCTGTACAAGGAGGGCCTGGACCTTCTCGTCGTGCCCTCCGCCGAGCTCTCCCGCGGCCGCGGCGGCCCGCGCTGCATGAGCATGCCCTTCTGGCGCGAGGACCTCTAAG
>CABUGI010000090.1 GCA_902491055.1 uncultured Collinsella sp.
AGCCGTACGCGCTCACCAAGCGCCGCAACACGACCTACCTGGCCGGGCTCGATCCACATGCACGCGAGGAGCGCCGCGCCCAGATGCTCGCCGCCACGCCCGGTGAGCTTCGCTCGCTCGGTGCCGACGTGACGCGCATTGCGGCCGAATCGCCAACCTGTGTTTTTGGCGGCCGCGACGTCATCGCCAAGAGCAACGCCGGCTTTAACGTAGTCGACCTGCTGGGCTAACCACAAAGGTAGATTTTTAGGACATGCCTGAAAATCTACCTTTTCTTTTGCCGCGGACCGGTCAGGTGATCCGGCTTCGGCCCGCCCCGTCCCACCGGTTTGTCTAAATCTGTAACATCTAGGCGGCAATATTGGCCCCAGATGTTACAAATCGAGACGTTTCCGAATGGCGCCGCCCCTTTGTCTCAATCTGTAACAGCTAGGCCCATTTTTGCCGAGTTACTGTTACAGATCGAGACAAACCGCCGCAGACACCCGCTCTTCGTCAAAACCACCACGAAGGTTTCCACGAACTGCCCCCCCTTGCGATGGTTTGTGCGATGGTTTGGGTATTTGCCCAGATAAAACCTGCCAAAATAAACCTGTCCCTTTTTGGCAGGTTTGCTAGAGGAGGTTGGGATGGATAAGGTTGAGCTGCGACGGGCGGTGATTGCTCGGCGCGATGCGATTGATTTGGATGTGCGTGCTGCGAAGTCTGCCGTTATCTGTGCGCGGCTTGTTGAGCTGTTGGATCGCTTGGATGCCGCGGCGCCGCACACCGTTGCCGTCTATGCCGCGATGGGTTCCGAAGTCGACCCAGCCGCGTTTGCCGCAGCTGCCGCCAAACGCGGCTGGCGCGTGGCCTATCCGTGCATGCTCTCGGCAGCCGAAGCCGCAGCTTGTGGCCAGCGCATGTGCATGCGGGCAGTTGCTGCCGGCGACGCGGACGCGGCCCCGTTTATCGCCCACCCCACGCAGGCCTTTGCGGCCACGGACATCGACAGCAACCGCTTCCCTATCGTCCCTGCCGAAGCACTCGACATGATCGTCGTGCCGCTCGTGGCCTTCGACCAAACCGGCGCGCGCCTGGGCTACGGCGGCGGTTGTTACGACCGCTACCTGCCTATGCTCTCGCCCGCATGCCAAATCATCGGCATCGCCTTTGACGAGCAGCGTGTCGACCACGTTCCCACCGACGCCCACGACCTGCCGCTACCCCACATCATCAGCGCCTAACGGCTGGTGCACCTCCCGGCGGCCTAGTGCTCCTCGCCGGCGCGGGCCAGGTCGTAGGGCGTGGTCTGGTAGACGTAGTAGTTGAGCCAGTTGGTGTAGAACAGCTGAGCCTGGCTGCGCCAGACGTTGCGCGGCTCGGCGGTGGGGTCGTCACCCGGAAAGTAGTGCGCCGGCACCTGAGGGTTGAGGCCGCGCTTCACGTCGCGCTCGTACTCCAGGCGCAGCGTGTCGGTATCGTACTCGGGGTGACCAAAGACAAAGAAGCGACGGCTGTCGGTCGACTTGACGATGTACAGGCCCACCTCGTCGGACACGGCCACGACCTCAAGCTGCGGCTCGGCCTCCACGTCCTCGCGGCGCACATCGGTGTTGCGCGAATGCACGGCATAGAAACGGTCGTCAAAGCCACGGACCAGCGGGCTTTGCGGCTTCACCAGATAATGCTCGAACACGCCACTCGCCTTTGCCGGCAGGTCGTGCTTCTGAATACCGTAATGATGGTACAGGCCGGCCTGCGCGCCCCAGCAAATGTGCAGCGTAGAGTGTACGTGCGTGGTGGACCAATCCATGATCTGGCAGAGCTCGGGCCAGTAGTCGACCTCCTCGAACGGCATCTGCTCCACCGGGGCACCCGTGATGATCAGGCCGTCGTAGTGGATGTCGCGGATGTCGTCGAACGTGCGGTAGAACGTCTCCAGATGGCCGGCGCTCACATGCGTGGCCTCGTGCGTTTTGGTGCGCAGCAGGTCCACCTCCACCTGCAGCGGCGTGTTGGAGAGCTTGCGCATGATCTGCGTCTCGGTGGCGATCTTGGTGGGCATGAGGTTGAGGATGAGCACGCGCAGCGGGCGGATGTCTTGGTGCAGCGCGCGGTACTCGGTCATGACAAAGATGTTCTCGCTCTCGAGCTGCGCGGCAGCAGGGAGGGCGTCGGGGATGCGAATGGGCATGGATGCTCCTTACGAATCAGTTGCAGTTATGGTACAACGAGCGGCCCCATCCGCGCGAGCATATCGCCCAGCGATGCCGTCAGCGGCCCAAATCACTCCAAAAGTAGAGATTAAGGCATACCCAAAAATCTATGGCGCTTTAGCCTAGCAAAGTGGCAGCAGGACGTTACAATGGTTCGACGCGAAAAACTCGGCCGAAAGGATGCATATATGTACCAGACGCGTAAGATCGGTGTGGTCGGCCAGGGCCACGTAGGAGCACATGTTGCCAACAGTCTGCTCATGCAGGGCATTGCCGATGAGCTGTACCTGTGCGATATCAACGAGGCCAAGGTGACGTCCGAGGTCCAGGACCTGCGCGACTCCCTTTCGTTTGTCCCGTACAACACCAAGATCGTCAACTGCTACGACCACTACGAGGAGCTTGCCTGCTGCGACGTCATCGTCAACGCCGCCGGCAAGGTCGCGCTGGCCGCCGGCAACCGCGACGGCGAGCTGTTCTTTACCACCGACGCCGCCCGCACCTTTGCCAAGCGCATCGTCGACGCCGGCTTTGACGGCATCTTCGTGAGCATCTCCAACCCCTGCGACGTCGTGTGCACCGAGCTGCGGCACCTGACCGGCTACGATCCCAAGAAGATCATCGGCTCGGGCTGCGGCCTGGACTCCGCCCGCCTGCGCACCGAGATCTCCAAGAAGGTCGGCGTGAGCCCCAAGTCCATCGACGCCTACATGATCGGCGAGCACGGCTTTAGCCAGCTTGCCGCCTTTAAGGCCGCAACCATCGCCGGTAAGAGCCTCAACGAACTTCAGGCCGAGAACCCTGACAAGTACGCCTTTGACCACATGGAGGTCGAGGAACTCGCACGCAAGGGCGGCTACGTAACCTACCAGGGCAAGCAGTGCACCGAGTACGCCGTTGCCAACTCCGCCGCGCGCGTCTGCGCCGCTGTGTTACACAACGAGCATGCCGTGCTTTCGGCCTCCACGCTTATGACCGGCCAGTATGGCGAGGAGGGCATCTTTACCTCCCTGCCGTGCGTGATCGGTGCCGAGGGCGTCGAGGAGGTCTACACGCTCGACCTGTCCGAGCACGAGCTCGAGGGCTTCCACAAGAGCTGCCAGCACATCCGCGATAACATCGCCCAGCTCGACTGGTGGGATGCCGAGGCCTACGACGCCAAGTAAGCGTCGGTTGCCGCGACACCTCGCTCATACGGACGCCATGCAAAGCGGGCCGCGCCGGAAATCCCCGGCGCGGCCCGCTTTTTGACTCATGTGGCCCGCTTGCGAATCGAAGGTGAATGCTTTTCCCGTTACCTAGTACTGCTCGATGCCCATGTAGCGACGAATCTCGGGGCTGTGGTCGAACACCTTGCCGCGGGCGGCACGCAGCTCGCAGCTCATCGCGTAGAAGAAGATCGGCTCCAGGTACGAACGCACGCTGGCAGGCACTTCACCCACGCCGTACTCGAGCGCATCGAGCACCATGACGGTATCGGTGTGCGTGTTGAGGAACGCAAGAGCGCGCTCCTCCATGGGGCGGCACTCGCCCGATCCGAGCTGCACAAAGTAGAACACGCCGGGCTCGGTGGCTTCGAACGGGCCATGGAAGTACTCGCCGGAGTGGATGTAGCAGCAGTGCTGCCACTGCATCTCCATGAGCGAGCAAATCGCCATGGCATAGGTCTGGCTAAAGTTGGGACCGGAGCCCAGGATATAGAAAAACTTGTGCTGCTGGCAGAGCTCGGCAAAGCGGGCGCCCAGCTCGGCGTTGACCTTCTCACGGGCGGCGGGCAGCAGCGCATCCATCTGCTTGAGGCCCTCATACATGTCGGCGAGTGACTCGTAGCCTTCCTGCTGGTCGAGCAACTCGGCGGCGATCAGAGCGCCAATGCCCTGCGGCACCTCAGCCTGCGGCACGCCCTCGCCCCAGGGGTAGACCCAGGTGGCCCACTTGCCGTTGTCGATCTTGGAGCCCTCGCAGTCGGTGAGGGCAACGACCTCGGCACCGGCCGCCAGCGCCATCTCGCAGCCGTCGACGACCTCTTGCGTGTTGCCGCTGTGGCTGCAGGCAATAACGAGCGACTTCTCGCCAAGGCTCTTGGGGGCCATCAGGCAAAACTCGCGTGCCGTGTAGACCGTCGAGGTAAACGTGGTGGCCTCGCGCTTGAGCAACTCGTTGGCCGGCATCAGGTCAATCATCGAACCGCCACAAGCAATCCAAAAGACACTCTCAATCTTACCCTTGCGCTCGATGATTTCCTGAACCAGATCATGTGCGTTCATGCTGATGCTCCTCCTTGTGGGGCGGCTTTGAACGACGACAGCTCGTACCTGCTGTCGTTCTATGTTGTCCTATTTATAGCACGTGTAACAACGCCCGTGAAGTCATCTCAGCAAATTTGTTCTATGTTGTTCTATCTGTGGACGTTAGATGTCGAAGACGTAGCGCGAGCCCACGATCTTTTGGCGGCCGAGCAGTAGAGGGCGCCCGCCGGCGTCGGTAAAGTAGGCCTCCATATAGAAGAGAGGCTCGCCGACCGGCACCTCCAGCAGCGGGGCCGTCTGAGTATCGGCAAGCGCAATCTCCACGGTGCAGGGGTCGGACTTGAGCGGCGCGCGACCCGAATGCTCGGCAACGAGCGCAAAGATTGAGTTATCGGTGAGGTCCTCGTCGGCCAGCGTCTGCAGGTAGGGATGGTCGGCGAGCACAAAGGCGTTGTTCTCGAGCATGACGGGGATGCCGTCGGCCGTGCGCACGCGCTCGACCACGATAAGCTCGCAGCCGGGCTCCACGCCAAAGAACGCCGCATCCTCGTGCGTCGCCGCGACCACCGTGCGCGACACCAGACGCGCACCCGGCACCATGTCGTTGGCAGCACAACCCTCAGTAAAGCTCTGGACGTCACCCTTCTGGCGAATCTTGCGCTTGAGCTTGGGAGCGCACACAAACGTGCCCCTCCCCTGCTGGCGGTTGAGATACCCCGCGCGCGACAGCTCCTCGATGGCACGGCGCACGGTGATGCGCCCCACGCCGTAGGACTTCGCGAGCTCCATCTCGGCAGGGATGCGCGAGCCGGCGGGGTACACACCGCGCGCGATCTCGCCCTTTAGGTCATCCATGACCTGTTGGTACAGCGGCACGGCGGGCACGTCAGTGCGGTCGGTTTTATCGTCGAATGCCATCGTTACGCTCCATCCCGCGCATGCTCGGACTCAAATTCTTCAATCGCCGCCATAAACTGCTCGCCAAAGGCGTCGGCTTTTTTCTCGCCAATGCCGTTGACCTGGATCAGCTCCTCGCGCGTCTGCGGACGCAGGCGGCACAGGCCGCGCAGGGCCTTGTCGGAAAAGACCATATACGGCGCCATCTCCAGCTCGGTCGAGATCTCCTTGCGGAGAGCACGCAGGCGCTCGAACAGCTCGGCATCGTCGCCAACGCGCGGGTGCTGGTCCAGCTCGGCCTCCTCGCGCAGCAGATCGACGGCGCGGCGGGCGCGGGCCGAGGCCTTGCGCTTGGACGCGCGGCGCTTAACGGTAAAGGCGAACGCCTCGTCCTCGACCTCGCCGGCACGCGGACCCAGTCCCACGACCGGGTACTGCCCCTGCGAGGTGGCCAAATAACCGCGACCGCACAGCTGCCCGATGATGTCCTTGATGCGCCCGACCGATTCGCTCGACAGCTCACCGTAGCCGCGGTCCTCGTCCAGATGCATCTGGCGAATGCGCTCGGTGTTGCCGCCGTGGAGCACGTCGGCGATCAGCGACTTGCCAAAGCGCATGGGTCGCGCGGCCACGTAGCGCACGGCGGCGCGGGCCATATCGGTGACGTCCTCGACCTCGAACTGCGTGAGGCAGTTGCTGCAGTTGCCGCAGCCCTCGGCGTCATCCGTGGCGGTGGCGCCCGCACCAGCCGCAGCAGCATGCTCGGCCGCGGCCTCGTCGCCAAAGTAGCGCAGCATGTATTCGCGCAGGCAGCCGGTAGTATTGCAGTAGCCCTCCATCTGGCTGAGCAGGCGGTAGCGGTTCTGGAGCGCCCATGCGCGCTGCTCGTCGTCGAGCGCCCCATCGGCAGCATCGCCGCGGTCGATCAGAAAGCGACGCATGCGAAAATCGTTGCCGTTCCACAGCAGGTGGCAGCTGGCCGGGTCGCCATCGCGGCCGGCTCGACCCGCCTCCTGGTAGTAGGCCTCGATGCTCTCGGGCACGTTGTTGTGGATCACGTAGCGCACGTTGGGCTTGTCGATGCCCATACCAAAGGCGTTGGTGGCAACCATCACCTGGATATCGTCGTCGATAAAGGCGCGCTGGCTTTGCCGGCGGGCGTCGTTGCCCATGCCGGCATGGTAGCGGCCAACGCGAATGCCGCTGGGGCCCAGTGCCTCGGCAAGCTCGCCTGCCAGCGCATCGACCGTCTTGCGGGTCGAGCAATACACGATGCCGCTCTCGCTCGAATGCGCGATCACGTAGTCACGCACCCACGCGGCCTTGGCCTTGTCGCCCATCTCCTCGCAGCCAAAGTAGAGGTTCTTGCGATCGAAGCCCGTCACCACCGTCGCGGGGTTTTGCAGGCCGAGCATCTGCTGAATATCCGCGCGCACGCGCTCGGTCGCCGTAGCGGTAAACGCCGCCACGATGGGGCGATGCGGCAGGGAATCGATGAACTCACGAATCTGCAGATAGGCGGGGCGGAAATCCTGGCCCCATTGGCTCACGCAGTGGGCCTCGTCAATGGCCACGAGCGGCACGCCAATGCCGCCGTCCGCCGCGGCCTCCCGCGCAAAGGCCAAAAAACGCGGCTCGAGCAAGCGCTCGGGCGCCACGTACATAAGCTGGTAGCGGCCCTCGCGCGCTCGCTTGAGCACGGTGTTTTGCTGGGCCGGAGTAAGGCTGGAGTTGAGATAGCTGGGTCGCGCACCCGCCGCGAGCAACGCACGGGTCTGGTCCTCCATAAGCGACAGCAGCGGACTCACCACAAAGGTGATGCCGAGCAGCATGAGCGCGGGCACCTGGTAGCAAATGGACTTGCCGGCGCCCGTGGGCATAACACCCAGCGCATCGCGACCGGCAAGAATCGCATCGACCATGCGGTCCTGCCCCGGGCGAAACGAGGTGTAGCCAAAATAGGCGCCGAGCGTGTCGAGCGCCATCTGCTGCATGCTATCGGTCATGGTTTCCTAACGTCCAAGTCATCTGCCGCCGATTATACGCCGCCACGCGGACAGCAGCACACGGCCGCCGCCCAGACTAGTCGTTTAAGAACGCCCCCAACGGCTAAGGAGTGTCCCCAGGTGCCGGCAGAGACGATATGAGCAGGACATAAAAACATTGAGAGCCCCTGCTGCATGAA
>CABUGI010000091.1 GCA_902491055.1 uncultured Collinsella sp.
GGATTCATGGCAAGCTTGCCACGGACCACGGTAAGGCCCTCCGCCTCAGCGGCATATGAGCCGGTGGGGGCGTTGTCCGCATCAAGATTACTAGTGTCGCTCGGCTTACCACCGATGTACATGTCGCGGCCGACGTAGGTGGCCACGCCGGGATCGGGGGTGGAGACATCGATATTCGTACCGATACCGATAGACGTGGGAACGTAAATTCCCGGCTTCACGGTGGCCGTCGCTCCCGCTGAAGCCGCATTCGCACTCTGAGCCTGCTCAACACTATTTGAAGAGCCAGACTCGCCGCCATCGGTCTCGTCGCTATTCTGGTTTTCGGCATCCTCGCTGGTGTTACCTACAGCAGCGGACTCACTTGAGGAACCCCCCCCCATTACAGTTTCCGCGGTAGAAACTGTCTGGGCATCGTTGGCGATGGCCTGCGAGATCGGGGGCATAACGAGCGACAGTACCAGGCTCAACACGGAGGCTCCGCACAAAACGTCTGCCAGTACACGGCGCGTCGCTTTATTACTCTGCTTAGATTTGTCTGAATTCGCTTTCATCGATGTCTCCTCCCCAAGAGACCGCGATCTTGCTCTTTCACTATCAAACGTATCTGCGCAACCTGTAATTGCGCACGTTTAGTAATCCATATTGTAACGATTGTTTGAACATCTGAGCAACAAAACCGACAATTTTGTAGCGAATTCTCAATTCTCTTGACATTTTCTCAGATTTACCTTCGTTTATTCGCTATTTATTTTTTGTTTCTACTGGTAATTTAGTTGCCAATCATTTTTTAATGGCATTAGATTAATTTGCACAACATTTTGCTCAAGAGTAAACATCCTGTGAACAGTCGAAAACGACCATGAACGGTAGATCATTAACCGGGATGAATATCCTACCAAATTGATGAGAATATCTTAAACCCATCGGTGGTTAGAAGCATGATGTTCAGACAACAATATTTGAATTTTCACACAGATTTTTGGTATCAATTCGCCCAAATCGCCTGAGGCCACCACAAAGGCGCCGGCTCCCTTTGTGGTAGTTTTCCCCCGGCGCTACAGCAGATGCTCCTCGATAAAGATCGCGATGCCGTCTTTGTCGTTGCTGGCGGTTACAAAATCGGCGGCGGCACGGGTGGCATCGCTACCATTTGCCATGGCCACGCCCACACCGGCGTCGGCCACCATGCAGGTATCGTTGTCCGCATCGCCAAACACGCAGATGTTCTGGAGCTCCATGTCGTTGAGCTCCGCCACGCGCACAAGGCCGCGCGTCTTGGACACGCGCGGATCCATAAACTCGTAGAGCCGCTGCGTGGTTTGCAGAGCCGCCGCCTTAACAGTGTCATCGGCAAACGTCGACGCCCGCTCAATCACCCGCGGCATCACCTCGGGCGCCATGGTAAACATCACCTTGGGCTGCGGCTCGCGCAAAAACTCGGCAAAATCGACCACCTGGTAGGGCACGCCGTCGACGCGCGACAGGTGCTCGACGCACGCGTTGCTCTCGGGCACGTAGAACACGCCGTCTCGGGGGCAGACGGGCGTTGCCGGAAGGTCCGCCATGTGCTTGCAGATGCGCGCGATGGTCTCGCCCGGCAGCGGATAGCTCAGCTCGTTGATGTCGTGCGCGCGGTCGATGACCTCGGCGCCACCGCAGCCCACCATCACGTCTACCAGGCCTTCGATGCCCCAGAGCTCGTACATGGCCTCGGTCGCGTGGGCGTCGCGCCCGGTGCACAGGCCAAAGAGCACGCCGCGCTCGCGCAGGGCGCGGATCGCCGCCACGGTGCGCGGGGACACCGTGTGCTGGCTCGTGAGCAGCGTGCCATCGATATCGCAGAACACGGCTTTGATGTGGCTGAAGGTGGTGTCCATGGGGGCCTTTCTGGGTTGTGCGGCGGTGTGGGGTGTATTCGTGAACGGCGTACATGGTATACCAAGGCGCAGGCGCGGCCCGTCAAAGCAAAAACCACCACAAAGGTGCCTGGCCCCTTTGTGGTGGCCGGACCCGAAGGGTGGCCTGACCGGAGCGCAAACCATCACAACATTCGACGTTTTTCGGCAAAATCGCGATTTTCATCGAATGTTGTGATGGTTTTTACTGCCTTGCGGCACGATCAAAATGCCGGCGTCCAAACAGCAGCAACGCCGCGGGAACTGCCGTCACGACCATGCCCGCCCCTACGAGCGTCTGCTGCACACCAAACGTCGCCGCCAGCCACGGGGCAATCGCCAGCGGGGCCACGCCGGCGAACATATTGCCAAAACCCATGACCGAGTTCACGCGACCGAGCTGTTCGAGCGGGGCCATCGTTTGCACGATCGTGTTGTGGAGCGGGTTGACGACGCCCCAGGCCACGCCCAGGGCAATCTGGCCGACAAGGGCTACGCCCACGTACGGCGTTCCCACATAGAGCAGGCTTCCCAGGCCCACGGACATAAGCGCCACAAGCAGCGTTTTAAGGCTGACGAAGCGCGGCGGCAAGCGGAGCGCGAGGACGGCGCCCAGCACCGCGCCCACACCGCTGGCCGACGAGAGCCAGCCCATCCATTCGACACCGACGTGCAGGACATCGCGGTAGAAGAACGACTCCAGCGGATCGAAGGCACCGTAGCCAAAGTTTGAAAGGAAAATAATGCAGAAGAGCAGGGCGAGGACGCTGTTGGTGAAGACTGTCTTGATGCTGGTCGCGAAGGTGACACGAGTGGATGCGCTGGGGTTGGGGCTTTGTCCCGCACGCTCCCCTTCCTCTGCCGAATCGGCATCCGCATCCCCGGTGACATGGCTGGTCTGCGGCCTAAAGCCCCAACCGGCAACGAGCGCCAGTACGGTAAAGATCATCATGAGCACGAACACCGCGCGCGACGACGCAGCCGCCGCGACAAAGCCGCCCAGCGTGGGGCCAACGATGATACTCACGTTTGAAAACATGGCGATGGCGGAGTTGATATCTTTGAGCTCGACGGGGTCGTCGGTGAGATACGCCGGATAGGATGTGGCGATGGGCTGGGCGAATCCCATCACAAAACCTAGGAGCACCGCGCCGAGCAGGACGACGCCGGTCGCGCTACCAAAGACGATAATTGCCGTGCCAGTTGCGAGAGCGCCGATGATGCTCAGCAAGAAATGGCGGCGCGGGCCCCAGGCATCGAGTGCCGCTCCACCCGCAAAGGATCCCAGGATCACGAAGACGTTCATAAAGAGGACTGCCAGCGACGTCGCAACGACCGAAGCGTCGTCCGCATAGGTGAGTGTTCCGATAACGCCGATAAAGTAGCTGGTCTGAAAACCGGTGTAAATGAGAAAGCGCATGGCCACCAGGCGCTTGGCCTGCGCGGACAGCGAAGGTTGAGGTTTTGAGAGAAGAGATGCGAGCATGGAGACTCCTCGTTTCATACGAATACGGGCGGTGGGCATTCGCCACCGTCTATCGAATCAATCAATCCGCATGAAACATTAAGGACGCATCAAGCCCCTTTTCTCCGTTTTTCGCCCGTCATGAACTACTTGGTAGATTGTAAGGCATGTCCCACACATCTACTTAAACAAAAACCACCACAAAGGTGCCTGGCCCCTTTGTGGTGGAAGTGACGTTTGCCCAGATAAAACCTACCAAAATAAACCTGTCCCTTTTTGGCATGTTATGGCAACGCAGCGAGCCGGTTCCAAGTGCCCCAGGTCGCCCCGAAAGAGGAGCGACGCGTACTTTGGTACGCGAGCGACGGCTTGAGGGGCGAGATGGGGTGCTTGGGGCCGGCGCAGCGTCAAGCCTGAAGGTGATCTTGGATGAGGTCGCAGATGGCTCGGGCGTCGTTGATGTTGATGGCTCGGGTCGCAAAGCCGGCGTCGAAGGCCTGACGCGCCAGGGCCTCGTTGCAGGCAAGGGCCAGCGTGTGACCGTCGACCAGGTCGAGCGAGCTCTTGCCGCGCAGACGGTCGACACCGGAGCGCGCGACCACGATGTTGTCGAAGCCCTCGGTCTTGTAGCCCTCGATGATCACCACGTCGACATCGTTGTAGCGCGACAGCAGCTCGCGCGCGGGCATCTCGTCCTCCTCGCGCGTGTCGGCGTACTCCGCCCAGCGCGTGGCGCAGATGAGTCCCACGTGCTTGGAGCCGGCCTGGTGATGGCGCCACGTATCCTTAGCAGGCACGTCGATATCAAAGCCGTGGTGCCCGTGATGCTTGAGCGAACCCACGCGCAGGCCGCGGCGGGTGAGCTCGGCGATAACCTTCTCGACGAGCGTGGTCTTGCCCGAGTTTTGGTAGCCGATAAACGCGATCGCGGGGACGGCCGGGGCCGGAGCTGCGGGTGCGACGGCGACGGGTGCGCTCGCGGGTGCGGCACCGTCAGCGGCCACGGCCTCAACAGCAGCGGCCTGACGCTCTGCGCGATCCCACACGCCCGAGCGGCCGCCCTCCTTGTGCAGCAGGCGCACGTCGACGATCTCCATGCCGCGATCGACCGCCTTGCACATGTCATAGATCGTAAGGCACGCGGCACTCGCGCCGGTCAACGCCTCCATCTCGATACCCGTCTTGCCCGTCACGCCCGCCGTAACCAGTACGTGAAAGCCAACCTGCCCGTCCGCGCGCGCCGGCGTCCAGCCCTCGGGCATATCCTCGACAGGCGTCCCCGCCGGAGCGATGGGCGCAATGTCGCACTTGCTCTTGGTAATGAGCAGCGGATGGCACATGGGGATGATGTCGCTCGTGCGTTTGATGGCCATGATGCCCGCCACGCGCGCACAGGCGAGCACGTCGCCCTTTTTGGCGCGGTCTTGCAGCACCATGGCCTGCGTCTCGGGATGCATGAGGATGGTGCCCTCGGCGATGGCAATACGATGGGTCTCGGCCTTGTCGGACACGTCGACCATGCGAACCTCGCCCTTGGCGTCCACGTGCGTCAGCTCGTCGCGACGGGCGTCACGGGCGGGCTCGGTGGCAGCGCTGGCAATCGGCTGCACGGACGCGTCGGCGTTGCCAGCATTCGCCGCAGCCGTGGCTTTGTGGGCAGACATCGCGGCCCTGCGAGCGGCCTTGGTGGCATCGGCGTACCTGCTCTTGGCCATATGATCATCCTCCGATTTGGGACATAAATCGTTGCGTACCCTCAATTATCGCGTGTTCCTGCGGTTTGTGGGCCACGGCATCGCGCCAAATCGAAAGTACCTGCATATCATCACCACGGCGCAGCGCCTCACGCACCGAATACTCGGCATCACTGAACAGGCACGGACGCACGTTACCATCGGCCGTCAGGCGCAGACGGTTGCAATTCGCACAAAAATGGTTGGACATGGCGCTGATGAAGCCGACCGTTCCCGCCGCACCCGGAAAGTGCCAATAGCGCGCAGGGCCCGCGCCGGCAGGAGCGTCGTTGATGTCGAGCGGCTCGAGCTCGTCCAGTCCCGTCGCGGCGGCCCCGGCATTGATGCGCGCCCGCAGCTCGTCGCTCGGCACGGTGTCACTCGCATCCCACAGCTCAGGATTGAGCGCGGGCGCATGCGGGTCCACAGTGCAATGCGAGCTCGTGTGCTCGTCGCCGATGGGCATGTATTCGATAAAGCGCAGGTGGATGGGACGGTCGAGCGTGAGCCGCGCGAGGGTCGCCACATCCTGGTTGAGCCGGCGCACAACAACGCAGTTGACCTTAACGGGCTCAAAGCCCCAAGCCAGCGCCGCGTCGATGCCAGCCATGGTCTGCTCGAGCCGACCCAGGCGCGTGATCTTTCCAAAGAGCGTAGGGTCGAGTGTGTCGAGCGAGATGTTAACGCGGTTAAGCCCCGCATCTTTGAGCTGCGGCGCCAGCTTGGGCAGCAGGGCACCGTTGGTGGTGAGCGAGATGTCTTCGATCTGCGGAATCGCGCGGATGTCACGAATGAGCGGAATGATACGGCGGCTGACCAGCGGCTCGCCGCCCGTCAGGCGTACGCGGCGAATGCCCTCCCCCGCCACCAGGCGCACAAAGCGGGCGATTTCCTCGGCACTGAGTAGCTCGTCGTGTGCACGGGGCGCCACGCCATCGGCCGGCATGCAATAGATGCAGCGGAAATTGCACTTGTCGGTAACGGCAATGCGCAGGTAGTTGATATCGCGGCCAAAGCCGTCATGTTGCACGTGCCCGTCCACGCAGCCCTCCCCTCGCGCGGCGATTTATTCTTCGGGAAACATAATACCCCACGAGAGAATCATGCCGACACCCGTACGACAGGACAGGTCGCTTCGAGCAAAACGGACTTTCCAAGCCCATCCTCAGCACGCAAACCATCACAACATTCGATGCTTTTCCCGTTTTTGGCAAAAAACGTCGAATGTTGTGATGGTTTGCCTGCCCACAGCACCCCGCAGAAGGACCAAAGCGTCCCTAAAGGCCGCCGTCCCAGTGTCGAATCACGAATTCTCGCAGGCCGTTCTGACGTTTCTGGAACACCTCGCTTCGGTCGCACTTAAGACCCATAGCGAGCGCGATGGCATTCATCGCCCGGTGCAATTGCAGCTGGTGGGCAAACTGAGTCCCGGTGAGGACAATCATCCTAAAGCCCAGCGCGCTCAGCACGGTCATACGCTCCGCATCCGAGGCGCTGCGCTGTTTATCAAGATGGTCCGAGCCGTTGTATTCAATCCCCGTACCACTCGCTGGCGCATATACGTCGATCTCGAAATACCCGGCCTTAGCGAGATACTTGAACTCATTGGGAACATTGACCCGATGGTTGAGCTCGATCTTGGCGTATCCCAGCCCGCCCTGGGAACGTTTTGCTACGACCATGATTGCGGTGGCCGTCTCCATGGGCGACCGCGCGCCATCGTGCACGCGCTTGAGCACAGCGGCCGCGCGTATAGCCCCCTGACGAGATCGGTTCTCATTGCAATAAGCAATCAAGTCGGCAACGGTATACCTCTGCCCCATCTCGATATAATCGCCTGTCGACAGATGATTCAAATGGTATCGGGCACAGATTTCGTAGCCATATTCCAGCTGCTCGGACTCGCTCATCCACGAGCCCGCCTGGACAAAGCACATGGCCTCATCAACCACTAGAAGGCCCTCTGCCACCTCGATAAGATGGCCTGGAGGTACCGGCGCTCCAAACACGTGGCACCTAAATCCAGCCGGCGTCGAGCGCTCAAAATCGAAGTTGACGAGCGTGTCGATATGATCGAGCTCTTCTCGTGGAATACCAAGTGAGACCAGATAGTCGGTAACGATCCCAACTGCCGTTGAAGCCCTCAGCCCCTTGGCATCGAGTCCCAATTTGGGCAGGCTCGCGGTCGGCTCCGCCTCGTTAGCAAGCGAGTCCTCATCGTATAGGCTGTTTGCTCGCGAGAGCGGCTCGGACGGGCGCGCCACGTTGTGGTACAGCCAGGCAGTCTTATGGGACAGGACGATCGGCAGGTCCATGAGCCCTCCAATGGAGTCGGATAACCAACCTTATTCCCCTGCCCACGGGTCCGCACACCTTCG
>CABUGI010000092.1 GCA_902491055.1 uncultured Collinsella sp.
TTGGGGCCAGGCCCGATTTTGCCTCTTGACAATGTCCTGCTCATATTAAAAGGAACGTCCCCAAGTGCCAACAACGGTGACGCCGATGCCTTGGCAAAGTCAGCGAAAACCCGCCAGAGCGAGCAAGGTGCCTTGAAACGAGGCGGCATTGACCTTCTGGTCATGCCGTCGAAGTTGAAAGGCAGATTGCCGCTCTGGCGGGTTTGCAGCGTCGACCGGTTACGGCGTTTGTAAAACGCCGTAACCTACAGAATGAGCATGGCGTCACCAAAGCTGAAGAAGCGGTAGCGTTCTTCGATAGCAGCGGCGTAGGCATCCATGATCTGGTCGCGGGTGGCAAGTGCGCTTACGAGCATCATGAGCGTGGAGCGCGGCACGTGGAAGTTCGTGATCAGCGCGTCGACCACGTGATAGGTCGAGCCGGGCATAAGGTAGAGCTGCGTTGTCGCGTTCTCGCGCACCACTATGTCGCCGCGGCCGAGCGTGTCGGCCCCGTCCTCGCGGCCCTCAAAATAGCGCGCCGTCACAGCCGGATCGGACACCGGCGCGTCCGCGTCAAACGCGCTCTCGAGCGAGCGCACTGCGGTAGTGCCGACGGCGATCACACGATGGCCCTCGGCCTTCGCCTTATGCACGGCGTCGACAACCTCCTGCGACACGTGGTAGCGCTCGGTGTGCATCACGTGCTGCGCGGGGTCGTCCTCCTCCACCAGACGGAAGGTATCGATACCCACCTCGAGCTCGACGGCGGCAAACTTGGCACCCTTGGCCTCGATGGCAGCCATGAGCTCGGGAGTAAAATGCAGACCCGCCGTGGGAGCAGCGGCCGAGTGCTCCTCCTTCATGGCGTAGACGGTCTGGTACTTCTCGGGATCGCCCTCGTAATCGGTAATGTAGGGCGGCAGCGGCACGTGGCCGGCAGCATGGATGGCCTCGTCGAGCGTGCGCGGCTCGCCGGCGGCATTGCAACCGGCCGGCTCAAAGCGTACCAGGCGGCCGCCGCGGCTATCGGTGACAAAGTCGACAACCTCGGCCGTCAGCACCACGGGAGCCCCCTCGGGCGCATGGGCGCCACCGGCGCGATACTCAATATGAGCACCGGGCTTCAGGCGCTTGCCCGGCTTGACCAAGCACTCCCAAACATGGCCCAGCGGATCCACGTCCTCGCGGCGCTTGAGCAGCAGGGTCTCGACCACGCCGCCCGATCCCGTTTTACGACCGATCAGACGGGCCGGCATCACGCGCGTCTGATTGATGACGAGCACGTCGCCCGGCTCGATATAGTCGATGATGTCGCGGAAGATGCGGTGCTCAACGGTACCGCCGTGCTCCAGCGGCGTTCCCGCCTGGGAGCCCTTGCGATCCACCACCAGCAGGCGGCAGGAGTCGCGCGGCTCGGCAGGAGCCTGTGCAATCAGTTCCTCGGGAAGGTTGTAGTCAAAATCATCGGTACGCATAGACACGTCGGATACTCCTTATATAGCTAAAGTCCGCTCTACATCCTAGCAGGCTGACGTCCCAAATGAACTACTTTTTGGCGGCTTTGCGCTCGTCGCGGATGCGGGCGCGGTCCATGGCCGCCTCGACAGCCGAGAAGCGGCAGCCGCAGTAGTTCTGCCGATACATGCCAAGCTCGCGCGAACGGCGTGTCGCTTCGGGGTAATACGGGCGAAAATCGCGAATCACCGGAGTGAGCCCACGTGCCGCCGCCAGGCGCTTGAGCACGTCATTGCAGGTATCGAACAGCTGATACGGCGAGACGGCGAGCGTCGTGCCCACAAACTCAAACCCGCGCTCCTGGGCCACGCGGCACGCCTCGGCCAAGCGCAGGGCATAGCACGCGCGACAGCGACGAGGCCGATCGGCACCCAGCGGTGCCACGCCGGTCTCCCAGTGATCGCGGTCCTCCCCTGCCTCGATGAGCTCGATGTCGCCATCGACACACCACCGGCGCAGCTCGTCCAAGCGGCGCTGCCATTCATCGCGCGGTTGAATATTGGGGTTGGTCCAGCAGATTGTGGGCTCAAACCCCTCCTCGCGCAGCAGGCGAACCGGCTCAAGCGAGCATGGTGCACAGCACGCATGCAGCAACAACGACTTCATCGACATCTCCTCACCCAAAAAAGCGCACGCCAAAGGACGTATCCTCGCAGGCGACAATGCGGCGGTCGCGCAAGATGGTCCGCACGTAATACCAGTCGCCTACACAGCCCGACAAATGCAAGCCGGCCGCCAAATAGCACAGCAGCGGATAGCCCGAAAACGCAAACCCCAGGGCAAACGCTGTCGTCACAACAACCGTCGGCGCCAGGCAAACCGCCACGTACCGCCGGCGCGAATACACAACGCCCTCGGCGCAGGCATAGATCATCGCCGTCTCGCGATTCGCCCCAAAGGTCACCTTCGCGCCCGCAGGCGCCAGCAGCTTAAAAAACACACCGTGCACCAGCTCGTGCACGGCAAATGAAGCCGCCGAAACCGCAGTCAAGCCGACCATCCAGCCCAAGACGGCCATCCAGCCGCCCGCGTCAGCCACATCCAAGTCTGCAGGCCCGCCCAGCAGCATAAACACCGGCACCAGGCACACGGCAAACACGCCGACTACGACCATCCCCCACACGAAGCAAGCGTGCAGAAAATCCTCGTCCTCAAACGCATGTATGTTGGAAATCTCATTCATAGCATCTTAGGATAGCGCCCCTGCCACGTACCCGTCCGCATGTGCGATAATGTCGAACGATATGCACGAATTGACCACCGCGTCGCCAGGCCTTGCGCCCGGCCGCGCTCTCACCATATGCGAAGGAGTCCCATGGCATCCAAATACTCCATGAACGACCGTCCCAGCTGGCCTCGCCGCGCCATCGTTACCGCCGGCGAGCCCTACGGCAACAAGGGCCTTCACTTTGGCCACGTCGGCGGCGTCTTTGTCCCTGCCGACTTCTTCGCCCGCTTCCTGCGCGACCGTCTGGGCCGCGAGAACGTCATCTTCACCTCGGGCACCGACTGCTACGGCTCGCCCATCATGGAGAGCTACCGCAAGCTCAAGGAGAACGAGGGCTACGACAAGTCCATTAACGAGTACGTCGAGTCCAATCACTCCCGCCAAGCAGCGACCCTCAACAACTACAACATCAGCTGCGATATCTACGGCGGCTCGGGCCTTGAGCCGGCTGCGCAGATTCACAACGAAGTGACCGCCGAGATTATCGAGCGCCTGCATGAGCAGGGCACCATCTCCAAGCGCTCCACGCTGCAGTTCTACGACGCCAAGGCCGGCACGTTCCTCAACGGCCGCCAAGTGATCGGCCGCTGCCCCATCCAGGGCTGCAAGTCCGAGAAGGCTTATGCCGACGAGTGCGACCTGGGTCACCAGTTTGAGCCCGAGGAGCTCATCGCACCCAAGAGCCAGCTCACCGGCGAGGTGCCCGAGCTGCGCCCGGTCGACAACCTCTACTTCGACCTGCCGGCCTACCTCGACTTTATGAAGACCTACACCGCCAAGCTCGCCCAGAACCCGCAGGTTCGTTCCGTGGTCTCCAAGACCATGGAGGAGTGGCTGCTGCCGGCACAGCTCTATATTCAGAACAAGTTCCGCGAGGCCTTCAACGCCGTCGAGGACCAGCTGCCCGAGCACACCGTGCTGGAGCCCGAGGGAAACAAGAGCAGCTTTACCGTCACCTTCCCCAGCTGGAAGGAGCGCGACGACGCCCATGCGGTGCTCGCCAACGGCGGCGTGCGCTTCCGCAGCGGCAAGGCGCTCGTGCCTTTCCGCATCACCGGCAACATCGACTGGGGCGTTCCGGTGCCCCAGGTCGACGGCGTTTCCGACGTCACCTGCTGGTGCTGGCCCGAGAGCCTGTGGGCGCCCATCAGCTATACGCGTACCGTGCTCGCGCGCGATGCCAAGGCCGCCGGCGTGACCGAGGGCGTCGCCGCCCAGGATGCCGCCCTCATGGGCGAGCCCGCTGCCGACTCCATACAGGTGCCCGCGCCCACCTACCAGCACAGCTCGCTCGACTGGCGCGACTGGTGGTGCTCGGACGACGCACAGATCTACCAGTTTATCGGTCAGGACAACATCTACTTCTACTGCATCGCGCAGACCGCCATGTGGGAGGCCCTGGGCTGGGACCTCACGCAGAGCACCGTCAGCGCCTGCTACCACCTGCTCTACATGGGCAAAAAGGCCAGCTCGTCCTCGCAGACGCCTCCCCCGCCGGCAGACGACCTACTCAACCACTACACCTGCGAGCAGATGCGCGCGCACTGGCTGTCGCTCGGCCTGTCCGAAAAGCCGGTGAGCTTTAGCCCCAAGGCATACGACACGCGTGTGACCGGCAAGGACAAGGACGACAACGAGGTGCGCGCCTGCGACGACAAGCGCGTCATCGATCCGGCCCTTAAGGAGAGCGCCCTTTTGACCGGCGTATTCAACCGTCTGGCCCGCAGCTGCTTCTACGGCGTCGCCGTCAAGGAAGGCGACGAGAGCCCCTACCGCAACGGTTGCATCCCCGCCGGTGCCGCCTCTGCCGCCGTGGTCGAGGCTGCCGAGCAGGCAGCCCTTGCCTTTGAGCAGGCCATGTACAAGTTCGAGACGCACCGCGCGCTTGCCGTGTGCGACGACTACCTGCGCGCCGCCAACAAGCGCTGGAGCGACGCCTCCAAGGCCGCCAACAAGCTCGAGGGTAATGAGGCAAACGCCGCGATGACGCAGGCCCTCGTCGACGCCTTTACCGAGCTGCGCGTGGCGACCGTCCTGATGCACGGTATTGTGCCGGCCGGCTGCGAGCTCATCTGCGAGTACTTCGACGTCGACCCCGTCGCCTTCTTTAGCTGGGACAACATCTTTGCCTCCACGGACGAGTTCGTGGAGAGCCTGGGCGAGAAGCCCGGCGAGCACCGCGTGAAGCCGCTGCCCCCGCGCTTCGACTTCTTTAGCAAGCACGAGAGCCAGTACTAAGCCAACACCAAGGCAGAGTAGTCAATTTGGGACGGGGCTATTTTAGCTACCCCGTCCCAAATTTAACTGCAACGCCTGCCGAAACGGACGGGCAGCTAAAATAGCCCCGTCCCAAATTGACTACTTTTAATGGAATGGGAAGGAAAGACGGATGTCCAAGCCGCGTCGTCGTAAGCAGAAAAAGCAGGTTAAGCCCGAGCTCAAGCTCAGGCAGTTTGCTGCCACCGAGCTTTCCGACCAGCTTGCCGCCCAACACTCCGCCGCCGACCTGCCGCGCTTTATGGTCGACACGGTCGCCGGCGCCTATGCCCCCGCCGATGCCGAGCTCATGATCGAGGGCTTCGGCGCCGCGGCCACACGCCCGGTCACGCTGCGCGCCAACACGCTCAAGGCGACCGCCGAGGACATCGCTGCGGCGCTCGGTGCCGCCGGCATCGCCCACAACCCCGTCGCCTGGTACCCAGACGCCTTTATCCTGCCCGAGGCCCAGGTTTCCGATCTGTGGGATCTCGACATCTACCGCGACGGCAAGATCTACCTGCAGAGCCTGTCATCCATGATGCCGCCGTTGGTCCTGGGCGCCCAGGCAGGCGAGGACATCCTGGACATGTGCGCAGCCCCCGGCGGCAAGACAACGCAGATCGCCGCCCTCACCCAGGGACAGGCGCACCTCACCGCCTGTGAGATGAGCATTCCCCGCGCCGAAAAGCTTGAGTCCAACCTCCACCGCCAGGGTGCCAAAAACGTGCCCGTCATGCGTATCGACGCACGCGAGCTCGACGAGTTCTTCCGCTTTGACCGCATCCTGCTCGACGCTCCCTGCACCGGCACGGGCACCGTCATCAGCGGCAACGAGAAAAGTCTGCACGGGCTCACGGAGCAGCTGCTTTGCAAGTGCGCACGCTCGCAGCGCGCGCTTCTGGACCGCGCCATGGGTGCCCTCAAACCGGGCGGCACGCTCGTCTATTCCACTTGTTCGATCTTGCCGCAGGAAAACGAGGACGCCCTGCAAGAGGCCCTCGACAAGCACATGGACTGCGAGCTCATTCCCCTCGACGGCACGCCGAGCGAAAGCGAAACGCGCCGTGCTCAGGAAGCTGGCGAAGAGCCACGCGTCGAGAGCAACGCCCTCACCGAGGCCATCGCTGCCGGCCATGTCTCGGCCGTCGCCAACGGTATGCCCGGCACGCTGACCATTCCGCCTAGCCGCGACTTTGAGGGCTTCTACATTGCCCTGATTCGAAAACGCAGCTAGCGCACGGATCCAAAACTCAACAAGCTATCTCTGTGCGCGTTTGCCCTGCTGGTCGCGATGCTGTTTAAGCATCGCGCGTTCCTTGCGTTCGGCCCTTTTGCCCTTAATGGCCGTGACCACAAAGTAGATGACCGCGGCGGCAACGATTGCGGCCACACACAGGCCAATCGAGCCAAACATTGCTGTCAATTCCATACCGCGTCACCTCTCTTTTAAACGGGACATTCAAGATAGCACCTCGATACCCGCCACCACAGCTCCTTCACGTTCGCCGGCCCTTCGGTCTAACGAATGGCGCGGCGGGGAAAAATCAACTCGTCAAACGATTTAGCAAGCACAACGCTGCCGGCACCCTGCCGGCCGTCATCACATAGAATCGAGCCTCCATGGATACCCTCAACGATCTAAACGAGCGCGTCGACGCCTTCGTCGGCACCAGCTCCTTCGACACGCCTGCCGCGGCAAACGACCAAGCTCCCATCGATGTGCCCGCCGAGGTTCACGAGGACATCGTCGCCTCGGTCGATTTCTCCGAGGTCGAGCTCGCAGACGAGTTTACCGAGCCCCAGGTAGCCGTCACGCCCAACGGCCTGCTCCCTATGGAGCCCCTGCCCATCGACGGACGCCTGCGCAAGGCTGCCCTTCGCATGCCCGACGAGATCGAGGAGGCCAGCGGCTTTACACTCTTTGGCCGCCGCATCAAGTCGCTCATTTACACCACCGACGTCGCGGTTATCCGCAACTCCAATGCCGATGCCGTCTTTGCCGTTTACCCCTTCACGCCGCAGCCGGCCATTACGCAGGCGCTGCTGACCGTCGCCGAGTGCCCGGTCTTTGTAGGCGTGGGCGGCGGAACTACGACCGGTAAGCGCTCCGTGCAGATGGCAGCCGTCTCCGAGATGCAGGGCGCGGCGGGCTGCGTGGTCAACTCCCCCGCTACTGCCGAGATGGTCGAGCACATCACCAACATCGCCGACATCCCTGTCATCGCCACGGTCGTACGTTGCGACGATGATGCGCATGCCAAAGTGCGCGCCGGAGCCAAGATTCTCAACATCGCCGCCGGCAAAAACACACCCCAGGTCCTGCGTGAACTGCGCGAGCACTATCCCAACCTGCCGCTCATCGCGCCGGGCGGCAAGACACCCGAGAGCATCCGTGAGACCATCGCCGCCGGCGCCAACGCCATCATCTGGACGCCGCCTTCGGCCCAGCAGC
>CABUGI010000093.1 GCA_902491055.1 uncultured Collinsella sp.
TGTCGGGCAACGCCGACGCCACCATGAGCGCACTCGACGGCCAGAACCCGCTGCCGGCTTCGTTTGCAATTGAGATGGACGATCCGTCCAAGGTTGAGAGCACGGCAGAGAAGCTCAAGAAGGATGCCGATTTCCAGAAGATCGCGGATGACGGCGACGTCAACGCGAGCGTGCTGTACGGCCAGGAGGAAGTGAGCCGCCTGTTCCAGGTGACCAACTACATCCGCATCGCCGCCGTGGTGCTCGTTGGCCTTCTGACCTTTATCGCATTCATCTTCATCAACAACACGATTCGCCTGTCCATCACGGCGCGTCGTCGTGAGATTGCGATTATGCGTCTGGTCGGCGCCAGCAACGGTTTCATTCGCGGCCCGTTTATCACCGAGGGCGTACTGCAGGCCATTTTGGGCTCACTGCTTTCCATCGGCGTTCTGGAGCTGCTGCGCAACCTGATGATTCCGCGTCTGCAGGAGAGCATCGGCTGGATGTCGTTTGCCCTGCCGATGCAGTACTACCTGGTGACCTATGCTGCGCTGATTCTGGTCGGCGTGATTATCGGTCTCTTTGGTTCTGCCATCGCCATGCGCCGCTACCTGCGCGTGTAGGCATGCCTGGAATTCATCCTTTCCAACGGGTCGTCTCTTATGGGGCGGCCCGTTTTTTTTGATCCCTAGGGGACGGCAGGAAAGCGAATCATTTGGGTAGACTCTTTGGAGTTCGCAATCGAAAGTTAGGAGGCGCCATGGGGCGCAATAACAAGCATAAGCGTGGAGCTCGCAATAAGCGCGGGCCGGTGCGCAGCGAACGCCGTCCGAGTCTGACCGGGCGCGTGCAGCTCCATGAGCACAGTGCCTATGTCATAACCGAGAATGGCGACTACAAGGTCATGGGCCGCGGTAAGCGCGAGATCATGGATGGCGATACCGTTGCCGTGAGCATTAAGAACAGCCCGCACGGTGAGCGGCGCGCCGTGATCGAGGGCGTGGTTGAGCGTGCAGCCATAAGCGTGGTGGGCACGTACCAGACCGCCGGTCCGCTCGGTGTGATTGAGCCGCTCGATTCGCGTCTGAAGGCCGACTTCTTCATTCTGCCCGAGGATACCTCGGCGGATCGTCTGGGCGTCCACCCGGGTGATGCTGTTGTCGCGCACATTTTGACCTACCCGACGCGCCTGGAATCGGGCACCGTGACGATTGAACGCCGCATTGGCGGAGATGACGCGCCCGATTTGGGCGTTCAATATGTGATGGCGCGTTACGGCTATACCGATAGCTATCCCGAGGCCGCGCTGGACGAGGCCGAGGAGCTTTCGCTCGATGTGTCCGCGGCGCTTAAGGACCCGCTCCGCCGCGATCTGCGCGACCGCTTTGTCATCACGATCGACCCTGTCGACGCGCGCGACTTTGACGATGCCATTTCGCTGGAGCGTACGCCCGAGGGTGGCTACAAGCTGGGTGTGCATATCGCCGACGTTTCACACTATGTGGCTTGGGACGGGCATATCGATCTTGAGGCTCGCCATCGCACGACATCGGTGTATCTGGCCGATCGCGTGCTTCCCATGCTGCCCGAACGCCTGTCCTGTGACCTGTGCTCGCTTCGCCCTGACGAGGACCGTCTTGCGTTTACCGTCGATATCGAGCTCGATGCGCAGGGTCGCGTGCGGCATTACGATCCGTACCCCAGCGTGATTCGCTCGCGTGTGCGTATGGACTATGACGGCGCCGAGGCGCTGCTGGTGCGTGCCGGCGCGGTTGAGTATTCGGTGCTGGAGGGTGCGGCCGAGGATGTTGCGGCTGCCGAGATCTCGCGCGAGGAAGCGCTTGAGCGCGGTCTTGCGTGCGAGGAGACCGCCCGCGGCTACAACATCGACCTCGGCGATTTCCTTGTCGCCGCCAACGAACTCGCCGAACTTCGCCGTCGTATTCGTCGCGCCCGCGGCTCAGTCGATTTTGACACGGCCGAGATTCGCGCTCTATTGGATGAGGACGGAGTGCCCGTGCAGATTGTGGCGCGTGAGCGTTCGTGTGCCACGTCGCTTATCGAGGAAGCCATGCTGCTCGCCAACGAGTGCGTTGCAGAGTGGCTGGCGGACCGTGATATCGAGGCCTGCTATCGCGTGCATGAGGATCCGAGCCCCGATAGCCTGCACGGTGCCGCCGTTGCGCTGGCGCAGCTAGGCATCATCGACGATCGCCGTGCTGCCGGTATTGCCCTGGGGAGCCCCGATGAGCTGCAGGCTGCAGTCGATGCTGCCGCCGGTACGGTAAACGCACCGCTCGTTAATACGCTGCTTCTGCGCAGCATGCAGCGCGCGCTGTACAAGCCGCGCAACGAGGGCCACTTTGCGCTCGCCGCGCCGTGCTACTGTCACTTTACGAGTCCCATCCGTCGCTACCCCGATCTGGTGGTGCACCGCGTGCTCAAACTGCAGTTGGCCTATGAGCGGCTCGGCGGCAAGGACGCCTTGGTCCGTACGCCGCGGCTGATCGGCAAGGGGCGCGAGTCGCTGCCGCGCATTCTGCCGCAGATCTGCCGCGCATGTAGCGATGCCGAGCGCGCGGCAGATGCCGCCAGCCATGCGACGCAAAAGATCAAGATTGCCCAGTACTATGAGGACCGTCTAGGCGAGCGCTATGCCGGAACCGTCTCGTGGGTTAGCAGCATGGGCCTCTTTGTGCGCTTGGATCTAACGCAGGTCGAAGGCTTGGTTTCGATCAAGAGCCTGGGCAACGAGTGGTTCGAGTTCGACGAGGACGCGCTAACGCTCACGGGTGCCGACACGGGCACCCGTTACGAGCTGGGGCAGCGCGTGATCATCGAGGTCTCGCGCGTCAATACCACGCGTGGGCACTTGGACTTCAAGCTTATCCATTAGCCAAATCCCGACTGATGGTGGGGGAGCGGAGGGCGGCCTTTCGGGACCGCCCTCCGCATTTGAATCGTGGCTACCTTGCCGTCTGCTCGGCCGCCCGCTTACCTGCTATTTGAGAGGTAAAACCTACCAAAATAAACCTGTCCCTTTTTGGCAGGTTTACAAGAAAGCGGGGATGAGATGGCGACGGTGTACGGTTATGCGCGGGTGAGTTCGCGCGATCAGAACCTTAATCGGCAGCTGGATGCGCTGGGCGCCTATGGCGTGGGCTCGGCGAATATTTATGCCGACCATGCGAGCGGCAAGGACTTCGATCGACCGCGTTATCGCGAGCTGCTGCACGTCCTGGGAGACGGGGACGTACTGGTGGTGCTTTCTATCGACCGACTTGGTCGTAATTACTCCGAGATTCTTGAGGAATGGCGACGCATTACCAAGGAGCTCGGGGTTGCCATTGTGGTGTTGGACATGCCATTGCTTGACACGCGCGTCAGGGCCAGCGGCGCGCCGGATGTGACCAACACCCTGATTGCCGATATTGTGCTGCAACTGCTGAGCTACGTGGCGCAGGTGGAGCGCGAGAATATCCATCGGCGCCAAGCGGAGGGAATTGCAGCGGCGCGGGCGCGAGGGGTCCGTTTCGGTCGACCTCGCAAGCCGTGCCCTCCTCAGTTTGAGCTGGTGCGCGATAGCTATGAGGCGGGCGATATTACCCGCAGCCAGGCAGCAAAGTGCCTGGGCGTGTGCGTGGGGACGTTCGATCGCTGGATGCGCGAGGCGGGGTAGGGGTTTGCGTCGCTTTGTCGCTTCCTGTTGCGATTCAAATTTTGATACGGTGACGATGTCATTTGGGGCTACACTCGCTGATATTCAAAAAAAGGAGGTTGGCCCTTGGCGCGCGTAAAACAAATAATCGGATGGACCGCGATCGTTCTGTTCGCTGCAACGCTGGCGGGCATCTGGGTGCTGACGGAGCAAAATGCGGCGGAGACGTCGTTGCTGAGCGAGTCCACCGCGCGTGTGGTGGAGGGTCAGGCTACGGGCGTTCAGGCTGCCGATGCCACGGGCGAAGCCCAGACGGAGAACGGAATGGCCGGGGGCACCGATTCGGCTGCCTCGAATGTCCGGTCTGGCCGACTTGCTTCCATTCGCATGTGGGTGGGCACGAACGTCCGTCGCGTTGCCCATACCGTAGAGTTTTTCTTCGTCGGATTGTTCGCCTCGGTGGTCGTGGTTTGCTTTTCCAGGCGTCCGTGGAGCGTATACTCCCGTTGCGTGCCCGTATTGCTCTTTTGCGCCGCCTGCTCCGTTGGCGATCAGGTACATAAGATCTTTGTTCCCGGCAGGCATTTCGACGTTATCGATTTAGGATTCGATGCTGCGGGCTATGTCACCGCCATGCTGTTGGTATTGCTGGCAGCGGCGTTGGTGCGCCATGCGACTCGGCCGATCGGCGCCCATGCGAGGCGCTAGCCTTAAGACGAGACATTGCGACTGCCTATGCTTCGACATTGACTACAATAACGGCTGCAATCGCGAGTGGTCGTCGATGTGCAGTTTTCCAGACACCTGTTTTCTCTAAGAAGGGAAATCCCATGGCGGTATTGTTTGTTGAATATCCCAAGTGCTCGACCTGTAAGAAGGCCAAGGCATGGCTGGACGAACATGGGGTAGAGTATATCGACCGCGATATCGTTTTGGACAATCCCGCGGCTGATGAGCTTGCGACCTGGATTGCTCGTTCGGGGCTGCCGGTGCGGCGCTTCTTTAATTCGTCGGGCATGAAATATCGAGAGCTGGGCCTGAAGGCGCGTCTGGATGCGGGCATGACGGATCAGGAGTGCTACGAGCTGCTGGCGACCGACGGCATGCTGGTCAAGCGTCCGCTGCTGGTGGGCGACGACTTTGCGATTCCTGGGTTTAAGGAAGCGGCCTGGACCGAGGTGCTGCTGTAGTGGCTGCGGAAAGTGCGTCCCGTTTTGAGCTCGGATTCCGGGACGCAGTTTCCGGTTGAAGGGGCTAGCGGAAACCGTATCCCAGTTTGAGCGCGAAATCTGGGATACGGTTTCCGTTTGGGGCCTCTAGGGGAAAGCGCGTCCCGTTCTGGACGTAAATTCCGGGATGAGCTTTCCGGTTGGCGGGCATGCGCACTATCCCGGCTGGCGGGCATATGCGCTAATCCTCAAGCTGTGCCCATTCGTGCGGATCGTAGACCTTTACGTGTTTGTTGGGCTTGCCGCTCCAGTACTCCTCGTCCATAAAGGGCAGATATGCCTGAACGCCGGGGCAGATAAAGGGAATCCGCTGCTGTTGCAATCGCTCGCGCTGGCGCTGCTCCAGGTGCGCCTCGGATATGACGGTCGGCATACCGGACAACTCGACGAGGCTTGCCTGGATTCGCTTAAGGTCGGGGAGTCCCGCGTGCCATGACATCCGCATGATCAAAAAGGATGCACGGCGGTATTTTGCCTGCACCACAGTAATGGCGGGGCGTAACGTGGGGTGAATTTTGTCCCGTTCGGGCCAAAGGTCGGCAGTGATCTCGAGGCCCAGGGTCTCCCATAGGTAATCAAGCTCTTCGTCCATGGTACCTCGATATCTACGCGATTATTGATACTTCGATTGTGTTGCCTGGTGCTATCGTTTTCGCGGTAGAATCTGCCAACGGTTGACGGCTACCGCTCGCGGTGTTTTGCCCTTCGTGTACAGCGGTCGGCTTCACAGGTCCTTCACGGGTTGGACTAAATTAGGCCAATTTGACTGAATTTCAAAAAAGTCAAAATTGGGGCTTGCGTCACGGCGAGACTTCCCGTATATTTCTTTCTTGCGCAAAGGCACAGCCGAGCGCAGCGATGCAGTCATTGGGATGTCGTCTAATGGCAGGACAGCGGATTCTGGTTCCGTCAATGGGGGTTCGACTCCCTCCATCCCAGCCATTGCATTTGCTACATATGGCCCGTTCGTCTAGCGGTTTAGGACGCCGCCCTCTCAAGGCGGAGATCACCAGTTCGAATCTGGTACGGGCTACCAAAATTGAATGCCCGGGCCTCGTAAGAGACCCGGGTTTTGTGTATTGACCGTATATACGGCGCCTGCCGTGTTTCGCTCAGATCGAGGAGTGGCCATGGATCTGCCCATCAGCTTGCAAGACATCACGTATGCCGAGAACTATCTGGCGCAGGGCGACCTGGCTACGGCGACGCCGCTGCTGGAGCGCCTGGTGGAGCTCGCCGAGGAGTATATCGACGCCGAGTGCAAGACGGAGGAGAAGCGCCAATACTTTAGCTTCGATAGCAAGTTTGAGCGCTTGGCCTATCGCCGCGTGGAGAAGGATCCGCGCGAGCTCGTGCAGGTCGAGGTGCCGTTTGACCGCCTGTACTCTGATATGGCGTTTGCCTACATTCGCCAGCAGGATTATGTGAGCGCTCGTAATGCCCTGATGCAGGCTGTGCGTTGGGACCCCATGAACTGCAACTATCGCTTGGATTTGGCCGAGCTGTTCCGCGCTCTCGAGGACAAGCAGGAATGGGCATCGCTCTCGTTCTCGGTGCTGGAGCGTGCAAGCGATGGCAAGTGCGCCGCCCGCGCTTACGCCAATCTAGGTCAGTACTTCTTGGAGCCCGAGACCGAGAACGTTTCGGCTGCCGTGGGCTGCGCGCGTCTGGCACTGCGCCTGGCGCCCAACGATGCGCATACGACGCGCCTGCTCAACAAGATCCATACCACCTATCCGGATGCCGCCGAGGAGAGCGACGAGCACGTGATGGGCGAGCTGGCGTTGCAGGGCGTTCCGACCTCAACTTCGGCCGAGATTGCCATCTGCCTGATTATGTGCGCGACCGATGCTGCAAGCGACGGCGACAAGCAGGAGGCGACGCGCCTGACGGTACGTGCTCGCGACTTGGTGGGCGAGGAGGCCTGCGCGGCGATTATCAAACTGGTGCGCGAGAGCGATGCCGAGCTCAATGCCGAGCGCAAGGCAAAGCGCGAGGCTGCGGGCTCAAACGCCGATGGCGCCAAGGAGGCCGGCGATGCCCAGTAAGCGCGAGCGCAAGCTCATTTCCAAGAATCGCTCGGCGCATCACGAGTACTTTATCGATGAGACGTTTGAGTGCGGTATTGAGCTGAGCGGCACCGAGGTCAAGTCGATTCGCGAGCGCGCCTGTCAGATCACTGACACTTTTGCGCTGATTCGTGGCGGCGAGTGCTGGCTCGTCGGACTGCATATCCACCCTTATAGCCATGGTGGCGTGTGGAATCGCGATCCCGATCGTCGGCGTCGTCTGCTGCTGCACCGCAAGGAGATTGACTTTCTTGACGGCAAACTTCGCAACCGTGGTTATGCGCTGGTTCCGTTGGAGCTCTTCTTTAATACCGACGGCCGCGTAAAGCTGCTGCTGGGTCTGGGTCGCGGCAAGAAGCTCTATGACAAGCGCGAGGACATGGCCAAGCGTGATGTCCAACGCGAGATCGACCGCGCCCTTAAGGTAGTGTCGAGAAAGTTGGTGTAAGGGCCCTTGCGGCCCCTGTGTCCGATATCC
>CABUGI010000094.1 GCA_902491055.1 uncultured Collinsella sp.
TTCATGCAGCAGGGGCTCTCAATGTTTTTATGTCCTGCTCATATCGTCTCTGCCGACAGTGGGGGACAGTCCTTGCAGCTTTTTGCGAAGAGTGTCCCCAACGACTAGTCGTTTAAGAACGTCCCCAATGACTGACCAATGACTAGGCAAGGGCGGCCATGATGGTGCGGGCGACGCCGTCGTGGTCGTTGTCGTATTCGGTGATGGCGTCGGCGGCCTCGCGGTCTTCGGACTCGGCGTTGATCATGGCCATGCCGTGGCCCGCTGCCTGCAGCATGGGGATGTCGTTGATGTTGTCGCCGAACGCCCAGGCGTCGGCGAGACGCTTGCCCAGGTATTCGCATAGCCACGTGAGGGCCGTCCCCTTGGTGGCGCCCTCGCCCATGACCTCGATATTCATGGCGTACGAACGCGTGACCTCAATGCCTCCGAGCGTGTCGAGCGCCGTCGCGATGGCGTCGCGATCGGCCGGGTCGTGCCAGTACATGGCGATGCGTTCAAGTGTCTCGACCTCGTCGATCTTGCTGTCGATATCCATGTCGATCGGTGTTCGTGTGCGCTTGAGCGAAGCCGCGATGTGGGGGTCGCCGCCGCAGAATTCGTCCAGGCGCGTGTAGAGCGAGCGGGGGAGGAAGCACTGCCCGTCCGCGAAGATATCGAAGGTCACATCGTGGCCGGCTGCAATGCTATGGACGTGGTGGGCAATGCCACGGTCGAGCGGACGGCTCAAGATGCACGTGGCGCGCGAGGCGTCGGTGGGCGTATCCTCGTCGAGCTGCCAGACGCTGGCGCCGTTGGCACAGACCGCGTAGTGCACGGCGGGATGGGCGAGAATGGGCTCAAAGATACCCGACAGCGGGCGCCCCGTGCAGGGCACAAACTCAATACCGCGGCGCGCAAGCTCGTCGAGCATCGCCCAGGTGGCGTCGCTCATCTGCTTATCACTCGTCAGCAGCGTTCCGTCCATATCGGAAAACACAATCATTTGATGCAGCCCTTTCTACTGGCATAAAAAGCGTGGCCGAGGGCGGTGATGCCCTGGCCACGCTCGGGTTCTATAACGGTCCGCGTCCTAGCGATCGGCGAGCGGCTTATACTCCAGCGGCTCGATAACCGGGCGATACGCGGGACGGATGATGCGGTGCGCGCAGAAGAGCTCTTCCATGCGGTGCGCCGACCAGCCGGCCATGCGGGCGACGGCGAACAGCGGCGTAAAGAGCGTCTCGGGCACGCCGAGCATCTTGTAGATAAAGCCCGTGTACAGGTCGATGTTGGCGCAGATGGGCTTGGTCATGCCGTGATCGCGCATCACCTGCGGGGCCAGACGCTCGATACGCTCGATGAGCGCGAACTCCTCGCCCAGGTCCTTCTTGGCGGCAAGCGTGCGCGCGTAACGGCGGCACACCTCGGCGCGCGGGTCGCTCAGTGTGTAGACGGCGTGGCCCATACCGTAGATGAGGCCCGTGCCGTCGAAGGCCTGCTTGTCGAGGATCTTGCCCAGGTAGGCTGCGACCTCGTCCTCGTCCTCCCAATTGGAAACATGCGCACGGATGTCCTCGTGCATAGACACGACCTTGGCATTGGCGCCGCCGTGGCGCGGGCCCTTGAGTGAGCCGATAGCTGCGGCGTAGGCGGAATACGGGTCGGTGGCCGAGGAGGACAGCACGCGGCAGGCAAACGTGGAGTTGTTGCCGCCGCCGTGCTCGGCATGCAGCATGAGCATCACGTCGAGCAGCATGGCTTCGTCGTGGGTGAATGCCATGCCGCCGCGCAACACCTGCAGGATGGTCTCGGCGGTGGAGAGGCCGGGTGTGGGGTGCGGTACATGAACCTCGGAGCCGCGGCGCTTGGCGACCGACGCCATATGCGCGAAGGCGGCGATGCGGGGGAGACGGGCGAGCATGGAGATGGCGACGTCGATTTCGTGCTCGGGTGTAATGGCGTCGGGCTCGGCGTCGAAGGCGTAGAGCAGCAGCACGGCGCGCTGAAGCACATTCATGATGCTCGACGACACCGTGGTCATGGGGAACTCGCGGACGTATTCGTCGCTCAGATGCCTAAAAGCACCCAGGCGTCCGCAAAAACCGTCGAGTTCCTCTTTGGTGGGCAGCGAGCCCGTGATGAGCAGATAGGCGACCTCTTCGTAGCCATAGCGATCCTCGGCCTGGGCGTTGTTGACCAGGTCCTCGATGCTGTAGCCACGAAGCGTGAGCTTGCCCTGATCGGGCACGACCTTTCCGTCGACCTTGTTGTAGCCGTGCACATCCGAGATACGAGTGAGGCCCGCGACCACGCCCGAGCCGTCGGCATTGCGCAGGCCGCGCTTGACATTGTGCTCGACAAACAGGCCCTCGTCATAAGGGTCGGTTGGCAGGCCGTGGTAGAGGTTTTCGCTCTCAGGCGAAATCTGGCGGCTTGCTTCGTAATCCAGAACCAGGCGGCTCAGGTGATCGTCGAAGCGGTAGTAGATTTTCTTGGCGTCGTAGGCCATGCGCGCTCCTCTCCGGTCCGCTTTGGGGCCGCGCGCTTGGACGATATGACGTCAAGCTGCCCCGAGCGGCTTGTTCGCTACAGGCGGTACATAAAGTTAAAGACGTCCTCGCGCTGGATGGACACGTTGACGCCCGAAAGCTCGCCGGCCTCGGCCAGCGCCTTCTGCAGCTCGGCGAAGTCGAGCTTGGACTCGGCGGTATCGGCCAGCATGGTCATGGTGAAGATGTCCTCGATAATGGACTGCGTGATGTCGCGGATGTCGACGTTGGCCTCGCCCAGAACGCGGGTGACGCCGGCGACGATGCCGGGGCGGTTCTTGCCAAGGACGGTGATGACGATGCGGGAGGACGAGATCTCGGCCATGGGAAACCCTTTCGCGTGGTTGCGGCGCGCGCGGGGCGCTCCGCTACGGTACAGTGTTCATCATTGTACCCGTCTGGCGCCAAAAGGGGTGTGCTTACTGCGGCGTTACACGTCTGCAACATGGGCGAAGGGGCGACAGGGTGCGTGTCCGCTGCGGTTGGCCACGCCGCGTTGCACAAAGACCGTGAACCTTTTGTGGGACACGCGGCGCCGTGGTACCATAGCCGAGTTTGTTGTCTTGGTCGGAAACCAAGACGCCTTATGCGCTGATCGGTAACCAGCGCCTGACCAATAAGGAGTCCTACCATGAAGCAGGGTATCCATCCCCAGTATGTCGAGTGCACGGTGACGTGCTCCTGCGGCAACACCTTCAAGACGCACGCTACCGTGTCCGAGATGAAGGTTGAGCTTTGCAACGAGTGCCACCCGTTCTACACCGGCCAGCAGAAGTTCGTCGACACCGGTGGACGCGTCCAGCGCTTCGCCGACAAGTTCGGTGGCGCCGCTGCCGCCCAGCTCAAGAAGGCCGAGGAGGCCAAGGCTGCCAAGGCTGCCAAGGCTGCTGAGGCCGAGGCCGCTCGCAAGGCCGCCGCTGAGGCTAAGGCTGCCGAGAAGGCCAAGCGTGCTGCTAAGTTTGCCGAGGAGGCTGCCAAGCAGGCCGCCGAGGCTCCCGCAGAGGCTCCCGTCGAGGAGGCCGCTGCCGAGGCCGAGACCACCGAGGCTGCTGAGTAAATAGCTCGCCGAGGAATCGCTCGCATTCGTGGCTAAAGGGCCGCGTATCCATTTGGGTGCGCGGCCCTTTTCCTTTATTGGTGCAAGCTAACCCGTCCCCATTGCACCAGATTGGTGCGAAGGGGACGGGTTCGTTTGCACCAAATGGCAGAGATACAGCGTTTTCCCAGATAAAAACTGCCAAAATAAACCAGTCCCCTTTTGGCAGGTTGGTCGTAGTTATTACGTGGCGGTCGAGGTCGACCGTATAGGCCGCGCCTTGTTTGGCTAAAGTACAATCATCTGTGTTTAACTCGCCCGCAGCTGCACGGCGTGGGCGATGGCCAAAAAGGAAAACCACATGGGATTCATGTCAAAGCTGCTGTCCTTTGGATCCGATAAGGACCTTAAGCGCTACTACAAGATCGTCGACCAGATCAACGGTCTTGAGCCCCAGTTTGAGAAGATGACCGAGGAGGAACTCCGCGGCCAGACCGATAAGTTCCGCGAGCGTTACGCCAACGGCGAGTCGCTCGACGACATGCTCCCCGAGGCCTTTGCCACCGTGCGTGAGGCTTCCAAGCGCACCATGGGTATGCGCCACTTTGACGTGCAGCTCATTGGCGCCATGGCGCTGCACGAGGGCCACATCGCCGAGATGAAGACCGGCGAAGGTAAGACCCTCGTCTCCACGTTGGCCGGCTATCTCAACGCTATTGCCGGCAAGGGCGTGCACGTCGTTACTGTCAACGATTACCTTGCCAAGCGCGACTCCGAGTGGATGGGCCGCATCTATAAGTACCTGGGCATGACCGTCGGTCTGCTCCAGAACAACATGCCGCTCGAGCTCAAGCGCCCGGCCTACCAGGCCGACGTCACCTACGGCACCAACTCCGAGTTCGGCTTTGATTACCTGCGCGACAACATGGTTACCCGTCCCGAGCAGCGCGTGCAGCGCGGTCACAACTACGCCATCGTCGACGAGGTTGACTCCATCCTGATCGACGAGGCACGTACCCCGCTCATCATCTCGGGCGCTGGCACCAAGTCCGCCAGTACCTACAAGGACTTCGCGCGTGCCGTGCGTGGCCTTGAGCGCGGCGAGGACGTGTCGCACGACATGCTCACCGCCACCGAGGACGTCGAGCCCACGGGCGACTACGTCATGGACGAGGCCAAGCACACCATCGCCGCCACCGAGCGCGGCCTTAAGAAGATCGAGCGCCGCCTGGGTATCGATGACATCTATGCCGATCTCTCCGGCCAGCTTGTCAACCACCTGCAGCAGGCGCTGAAGGCCCAGTACATGTTCCACCGCGACAAGCAGTACGTGGTCACCAACGGCGAGGTCAAGATCGTCGACGAGTTCACCGGCCGCATTATGGAAGGCCGCCGTTACTCCGAGGGCCTGCACCAGGCCATCGAGGCCAAAGAGGGCGTGCTCGTGCGCGAGGAGAACCAGACGCTGGCCACCATCACCCTGCAGAACTACTTCCGTCTGTATGACAAGCTCTCTGGCATGACCGGTACGGCACTTACCGAGGATGCTGAGTTCCGCGAGATCTACAAGCTGCCCGTCGAGGTCATCCCCTCCAACAAGCCCGTGCAGCGCGTGGACCACGAGGACCTGGTGTACCGCACCATTCAGGCTAAATACAACGCCGTTGCCGACGACGTTGAGCGTCGTCACGCCAAGGGCCAACCGGTCCTGGTAGGCACCGTCTCCATCGAGAGCTCCGAGAAGCTGTCCGCCGCCCTTACCAAGCGCGGCATCGCACACGAGGTCCTCAACGCCAAGCACCATGAACGCGAGGCCCACATCGTGGCCCAGGCAGGACGCTACGGCGCCGTGACCATTGCCACCAACATGGCCGGTCGTGGTACCGACATCTTGCTGGGCGGCAACCCCGACGAGCTGGTGCGCGAGCGCCTGGAGTACGAGGGCCTGACCATGGAGGACGTGACGCCCGAGCAGCTCGAGCAGTTTAACGCCGAGGCCAAGGAGACCTGCAAGGCCGAGCGCGAGCGCGTGCTTGCCGCCGGCGGCCTGACCGTTATCGGAACCGAGCGCCACGAGTCCCGTCGTATCGACAACCAGCTGCGCGGCCGCTCCGGTCGTCAGGGCGATCCGGGCGAGACCCAGTTCTACCTGTCGCTCGAGGACGACCTCATGCGCCTGTTCGGCGGCGACAAGATGGACCGCGTCTCCAAGATGATGGTCACGGCCGACATGGGCGACGACATGCCCATTCAGCACAAGATCATCTCCAAGGCCGTCGAGAGCGCCCAGCACAAGGTCGAGAGCATCAACTTCTCCATGCGTAAGAGCGTCCTTGAGTACGACGACGTCATGAACAAGCAGCGCCAGGTCATCTACGCCGAGCGCAACAAGATTCTGGACGGCAAGGACCTGACCGACCACATCACCGAGGTCATGCACGATACCGTGTACCGCTGCGTGCAGGAGTTCTGCACCAAGGACAGCCACGAGGGCGAGCGCGACCTGGAGGGCCTGCGCAAGTGGGTTGTGGAGCTCACCGGCCACATCGATACGCCGAAGTTCCCCGACGAGGACTTTGAAGCCCTGGCTGCCGATGTCTTGGCCTATGTTGAGAAGTGCTACAACATGAAGGCCGAGCGCTTGGGCGAGGACCTGATGCGCGAGCTCAATACCCAGGTCATGCTGCGCGTCATCGATACCCGCTGGATGAACTACCTGCAGGAGATGGACTACCTCAAGACCGGCATCGGCCTGCGCGGCTTTGGCCAGCGCGACCCGCTGGTTGAGTACAAGACCGAGGCCTACGGCGCGTTCCAGATACTCGTCGATACCATGTATGAGGATTACCTGCGCACGGTTCTGCGCATCGAGATCAAGGCTGCCCCGCGTGCCGTGGAGCACAAGGAGGAGCCCGCGCTCGAGGGCGCGCGCTTCTCCGGCCCTGCCGAGGTCGATGGTGACAACGGCGACTCGGTGCTGCGCAAGCAGGCGCAGGTGCAGGCCCGCACGGCTGTCCAGGGTGGTCCGGCTGCCGTCAACAACGGTGGCAAGGTGACCACCTATCGCAAGTCCGAGAGCGACGATCCGTACGTCAACGTGGGCCGCAACGACCCGTGCCCCTGCGGTAGCGGCAAGAAGTTTAAGTACTGCCACGGCAGGAATCGTTAATGGCTGAGGCTTTAGAGGTAACGCCCGCCGAGCTGGACGCGTTCGCGGACCGGCTCGGCGAGGTCGAGTCGTATCTCCACCTGGACGAAAAGCGCACGCGCGTGACCGAGCTCGAGGCCAAAAGTGTTGCCCCTGGCTTTTGGGATGACGCCGACGCCGCCCGTGCCACCATGGAGGAGATCGCGCGTACCAAGGAAGATATCGCTGCCGTGGACACCGCGCGCGGCGAGCTTTCCGATGCCCGCGCCGCGCTGGAGCTTGCCGAGGAGATGGGGGATGACCCCGACGCCGTCGCCCTTCGCGAGGAGGCTACAGCCACGGCTGAGCGCCTGGCCCGGGCCATCGATGAGCTTGAGCTTTCGAGCTGGTTTACCGGTGAGTTCGATCACGGCGATGCCATTGTGACCATCAAGCCCGGACAGGGTGGTCTGGAGGCCCAGGACTGGACCTTCATGCTCTTTAAGATGTACATGAAGTACTGCCA
>CABUGI010000095.1 GCA_902491055.1 uncultured Collinsella sp.
AGGCCTCCTCGACGCGACGGACCTCCTTGGCAGCCGCGCGCGAGGCTTTAAAGCAGGCGCGGTACACATCCAGCGCCTCAAGCGCAGAGCGCCCCGCCCAGGCATCGACCATCGCAACGTGATGCGCCGGATCGAGCAAGCGCTGGTGCTCGTGCTGGCCGCACAGATCCATCATCACGCCAACGCGCTCCGAAAGCTCGCGCACACTGGCGATGCGGCCGTCAATCTTCACGCGGCTGCGGCCCTCGGCAGAAAGGCTACGCTGGACCGTGAAACCCTCCGTGTCGTGTGGACCGTCGAACAGCCGCGCCTCAACGCTAGCAAGCGCCTCGCCCTCGCGCACCGTCGAAGAATCCGCGCGCTCGCCCAAAATAAGCTTGAGGGCCGAGAGCAGCGCGGTCTTGCCGGCGCCGGTTTCTCCGGTCAGAACCGTTAGGCCCGCGCTCGGAACCAGCGTCGCCTCGCGAATGAGTGCAATGTTAGAAACCTGCAGCTCATCGATCATGACGGACTCCGTAGAAAACGCGGCTCACCGAGTTATAGAAGCTCTCGGGGCCGTAATCGAGGAGCAGCACATCTCCGGGCCCGCGGCGCACAGCCACGCTCTCAACGGTGCCGTCGCAGGTAATAAACTGTCCATCGATAGCAATCGCCGGAACACTCGGACGGTCATCAGACATAAAGATCTCGACGACATCACTCGGCGAAGTCAAAAAGGCACGAGCCTGAATGGTGTGCGGCGCAATGGGTACGCAGACCATGCCCGTATAGTCGGGGCTCACGATGGGGCCGCCTGCGGATAGTGCATAGCCAGTGGAGCCGGTCGCCGTGGACACGACCACGCCGTCGCCACGCAGGCGATCGATATGGTGGCCGGACACCGTGATGTCAAACTCGACCATATCGGACAGGGGGCCGCGCGTGAGCGCCATGTCGTTGAGGGCGAACGTGCGCACGACATCCTTCGTACCGTCTTCGCGCACGGACACGATATCCGCAGCGATGGTGGCGCGACGGCTCACATGCAGCTCGCCGGACAGGGCGTCGCTTACGACCTGCAGAATGTCGCGCTCCTCGGGACTCGCAGCAGTTAAAAAGCCCAGGTGACCATAGGAAAGACCGAGGATAGGAATCTCGCGATGGTTGAGGATGCGGGCAGCGCGTAGCAACGTACCGTCCCCGCCGAGCGTAATGACCAGATCGGAGCCATCAATATCAGGCGTGCTTTGAATCTTCGATCGCTGGTCGGCAGCCCATGCGACTTCATAGCCCTGGCGCGTCAGCCAAAGCTCGAGCATCAAGCCGCTCTCGACCGCCTCTTGCTTGTAATAATTGGGAACCAGAAAGACCTTCATAGCATTGCAGCTTTCTCGCTCATAACCGATACCTGGAATTGCAGCTCGTCTTGCGAGCGGTCGCCGGGGTCAAATCTCGTGCCGTACAGGAAAAACTCAACGTTGCCCTTGGCACCATGAATGGGTGACACGCACACATCGACCGGGAAGAGGCCCTTGGCAGCAAAGAGTTCAACCGCCGCCACGAGTGTATCGCGGCGCACGGCGGGATCGGTCACAATGCCGCCCTCGCCCACCAGCGCCGCCGGAGCCTCAAACTGCGGCTTTACGAGCGTGCAGAATGCACCCGTAGGCGCCAGGCACGCCAGCACCGCATCGATAATGTTCGCGATGCTGGTAAACGAGACATCACACACAGCCAGGTCGATGGCGCCGGCATAGCCAAGCTCAGGCAGCTGCGTCACGTTTGTGCGCTCATGCAGCATCACGCGATCGTCCTGACGCAACGACCAATCGAACTGGGCGCGACCCACGTCCACCGAGACAACGGTCGCAGCTCCGCGCTTGAGCAGACAATCGGTAAAGCCGCCGGTAGAGCAGCCCACATCCAGACAGGCAAGGCCCGTCGGATTGATGCCAAAAGCATCAAGCGCACCTTCGAGCTTAAGTCCGCCGCGGCCAACATAGGGAATGCGCCCCTTCACGTGCAGCGGCAGGCCTGGGATCACCTTAAGGCCCGGCGAAGTCAAGCGCTCGCCGCCACTCGAGACCAAGCCGGCCATAAGAGTGCGAAGGGCATCCGCGCGATCGGCGCAGATGCCCTGTGAAATCAGTTCGTCATCAAGACGCACGCGTTTCATGAATGCCATCAACCATTCGTATCCGGAAATGCGGCCTAGCTATCCTGGGATTCGTTTGCCGCATCCTCATCGTATTCCTGCTCGAGCTTGTCGGCCTCACGCGGCGTCAACTCAAACTTGTCGACCATATCGACCGCGCGGGAGCCCAGCTCAATCGCCTCGTCAAACAAATCGAGCGAACGCTCCAAGGAGGTATCCTTGGAGCGAACGGTAGCGATAATCTGGTCCAAGCGGTCCGAGATCTCGTCGAAGTTACGGACAGAACCCTCTGGCATGACTACTCCTCGACGGAGTCGATGTCAGCCCCGGCGGCATCCGCATCCTCGGCCAGCACGCCAGCCTCAGCCTGAGCAACCGCAACCTTTGCGGCAGCCTCGGCAGCCTGGGCCTCCTCGCGAGCGCGATCTTCGGCCAGCAGCTCCTGGTACAGGTCCTCACCCGGCAGCTCCTCGCTGCGAGCGATCTTGCCCAGCACGCCGTTGACGAACGACGCGGACTGGTCGGTGCCATAGGCCTTGGCAAGCTCGACAGCCTCGTTGATCACGATGGCGTCCGAGACCTCCTCGTCGGTGAGGAAACGCATCTCGTAAACGGCGATACGCAGCAGATTGCGGTCGGCGCCGGGCATGCGCATAAGATCCCAGTTCTTGGCAACGGAGCGCAGAGCGCAGTCGATGCGGTCGATATGCTCGTAGGCACCGCGGCAAAGCTCCAGCGCATAGGGGTCGAGGGGACCCTTCGAGATCAGGAAATCGCCCTCGAGGACGCGCTCGAGCGGACTGTCCGTGGCCTCGGCCTGGAACAGCAGCTGCAGCGCCTGACTGCGGGCAAGCGTACGCCCGCGATAAACCTTAAGGCTCAAAGGTTACTCCTTGGGGAAAACGAGGCCGTCGATGCAAACGTCAACACGCTCAACCTCAACGCCCACTTGGGCATCGATGGCGGCGACCACGGCGGCGCGAACGGCCTCGGCGAGTTTCTTGAACGGATAGCCAAAGAACACCACGACGCGCACGGTGAGTGCGAGCTTGTCGCCGACGACCTCGGCCTCGACCGCCGGCTCAGAAGCCGGGGCCTTGGACGAGAGCATCATGGAGACAAGGTTGGTGGCAAGGTCCTTGACGCCAACGGAGGCGATGCCCTCGACATCCGACACGGCGCGCGAGACGATGGCGGTCAGAACATCGGGCGAAATGCCGATGCCGTCAATCTTGATTTCCTGGGGCATGAGTCCTCCTAGAAGAGTTGGTTGCTAGACGCGGGAGACGAACTTGCCGTCGCGGGTGTCAACCTTGATGACCTCGCCCTCGTTGAGGTACATGGGGACCTGGATGACAGCGCCGGTGTCGATCGTGGCCGGCTTGGTGGAACCCTGGACGGTGTCGCCCTTAAAGCCCGGGTCGGTCTGGACGATGGTGGTCTCGATGAACATCGGCGGGGTCACGCCCATGAGCTCATCGTCGGCGAAGAGCAGCTGGCAGATGTCGTTCTCGCGCAGCCACTTGGAGTTCTCGCCCACCATGTCCTCGGGAACGGGAACCTGCTCATAGGACTCGTTGTCCATGAAGATGTAGTCGGTGCCATCGTTGTAGAGGTACTGGAACTCACGGGTGGTGAGCATGACGCTCTCGAACTTGGTGCCGGCGTTGCAGGTGTTCTCGACGACTCGGCCGCTCTTGATGTCGCGGGTCTTGTAGCGCACAAACGCGCCGCCCTTGCCCGGCTTGACATGCTGGAACTCGACGATGGTGTAGACCTTGTCCTTGATACGGAGACCGAGGCCGTTCTTGAAGTCGGCGGTAGAAATGGTAGGCATAGCGACCTTTCTTGTTATGGGCAGAACGCACAAGCGTCCAAATTACATACGACAGAAATTATACACTTGCAGACGGCGCCTGCGGCGAGCGCATAAAAAGAGAACGCGGGGCGTCCGAATCGATCCGGACGCCCCGCCCCAAAAATCTATCGAAATGGGCTAGCAATCGATGACGTGCAGGTCGTGCGGGGTCTTGGTGAAAGGCTCGTAGCCGTTCTCGGTGACCACGCCGTAGTCCTCCAGGCGCACGCCGCCCACGCCGGGCAGGTAGACGCCGGGCTCCATGGTGATAACCGAGCCGACCTCGATGATGTTCTTGCTGCGATTGAAGTTGGGCAGCTCGTGGATGTCGATACCAACGCCGTGGCCCAGGCCATGGTTGTAGTAATCGCCATAGCCGGCATCGCCGATGATCTTCTTGGAAAGCTTAAAAATGTCATTGCCCTCGACGCCCGGATGGATGGCGGCGACGCATTCCTCGTGCGTACGGCGCACGAGCGCGTACAGATCGAGCTGCTCCTGGGTAGGCTCGCCCATCACGACGGTGCGCGTCATGTCGGAACGATAATCGCAGTAGCCCGCGCCGTAATCCATGAGGACGAAGTCGCCCTTCTCGATCACGCGGTCACTCGGCACGGCGTGCGGGTTGGCGGTGTTGGGACCGCTCGCCACGATGGAGCCGAAGGCCAGGCTGTCGGCGCCGTTGGCGAACATAAAGTTCTCGAGCTCGTTGCGAACCTGCTTCTCGGTCATACCGGGCTTAATAAAGCCGAGCATATGCTGGAAGGCGGCATCGGTGATCGACTGTGCATGGCGCATGAGCTCGATCTCCTCGGCGTCCTTGATGGCGCGCATCTTGCGGATGTCATCATGCATCAGCGGCAACATGCAGGCGACGGAACGGTCCTCCAGACCACGCTGAATACCCTGGTAGAAGTTGATCTGCATGTCGTCCTCGACAGCGCAGACACGGCACTTGTTGGCCGCGATCTTGCCGGCGACCCAACCGGGGATGGTGCCCTCGTCCATGTCGTAGACCCAGGGGCTGCCGGCGGGCGTGTTCTCCTCAAAGCTGTTGAGGTAGCGCGAGTCGGTATGGAACAGGCACTGGTCAGCCGTAATAAACGCCGCGTGCGGGAACTCGAAGGTGTAGTCGAAGACGCCCTTCACGCCCGTAAGCCAACGAAGATTGGCCTCGTCGCGTACCACGATAGCGTCGTAGCCGCGCTCGACCATCAGGGCACGGACACGTTCAATACGACCGGCAGGACCGGCAGCAAACTCAGACATGCAGATTCCTTTCTTATTGTCTCAAAAAGTGCGGGACGGGTCTCAACCGAACGTCGGAATCGCATGCGAACCGCAACCGATTGGAAACCCGTCCCTCAACATGATACGAAAGACGATGGATGTCAATAAATCTTAGAGAAGTTCTTTGCGAGAAGCCAAGTAGGCGTGAGCATGGCGCTCAAGAACCTCGTCCTCAACGCTCGTTAGACGAATGGCGCCGAGTGCCGCGGGCAGCGGCAACATGCTGCGGTTTGAGCGAACAAACTGCTGCTTGCGGAACTCCTCGATAAACGCGGTGGGCTCCAGGTCGAAGGCAAGCTCCTCGATACCAAAGTCCTCCAGGCAGTCATCGACTTCAAAGACGTAATCGATATCGAAGTCGCAAGCATCGTGGGCAACGCGCGCCTCAAAGCGCATGCCCTCGGACAACAGCTGGTAGGCAGGGACCTGCGAAGCGGCATCGCCCAAGCAGGCGCGCAGGGTACGCTCCCCCGTCTTGCCAAAATCGAGCGCATGGCGGGCGCTCGGGTTCGTGGCCATCAGTACGTCCTTGCGGGCAGTCTGAGACCACTGAACGGCATTGACGAGCGCGACCTCCTCGCCCGTGAGAATCTCGGGGACGGTCTCAGTAAACTGGTTCCAGCGGGACTTGCTGCTCGAAAGCATGGTGCCGACAAGTACCGCATAGCCGAGCTTGAGGTCCTCGGGGTCCGCCTCGCGAACAAGGTCGAGGTCACACACGACCAAGCCCGGCTCGGGACGGAACGCGATAGCGGGAAGCGCATTCGCCGACGAGGCGACGAGCGGCATCATGGTCGTCGCGACCGTGAGCATGGCGTCGAAGGTCGTCGGCAGCAGCGCGCACTCGGTTCGGCCACACCACTGGTTGGCGCACCAGCTAACAACCGAGCAGGTTGCGGCATCGCCAACGGCGACAACCAGATCGTCGCAGGTAACGCCGTTGGCAGACAGGGCGCCAAAGATCGCATCGGCATCGGCCAGCGTGGCACCAGCAGGCGAAACCTCGAGGACTAGCGGCGACACGGCAAAACCGGCGTCGACCAGCGCATGCTCGACGACTTCACCAAAACGCTCGGATGTGGCGGTGTTCCAAACGACCATCGCGCGCTTAGGCTTGCCCACGGCCGAGGCAAACATACGCGACAGTTCATCGAACGCGCCCAATCCGACGCGGACATCGACGCTGCGGTTTTGGAAATTGATCAGTTGACGGCGAATCATAGCAGCCCACGCTCCAAAAGCATCTCGGCACAAAGGTAGGAAACGTCCTCGAAGGACTTGTTGCGAATATCAAGGGTAAGGTCGGCGGCCTGGCGATACAGCGGACGGCGATGCTCAAACAGGCGCGCAGCATGCTCGGGCGAACGGAAATCGGGGCGCGTGTCGGACCGACGAATCTGTCGAATCGAATCCTCGAAGTCGCCCTCGAGGTACACGCACGTACCCATTTCGTGCATCAGTTCAATATTCACCGGCGTTTCGACGATACCGCCCCCGCACGAAACCAACAGGCTGCGCTCGCTTTGGAGCGAACGGAGCGCCGAGGTCTCGAGCTCGCGAAAACGATCCTCGCCCTCGGTCTCAAAAATCTCGGTTACCGACTTGCCGCAACGGCGCACGACCAGACGGTCGGTATCGATAAAACGCCGCTTGAACATGGTGCCCACGTTGCGCGCAAGCGTCGACTTGCCCGCGCCCAAAAAGCCGATAAAGAAGATATGGTCGCAGCCGTGTTTGATGTGCTGGGACATGACGAGACCTATTCCTCGCAAGGAAGGTCGCGCAGGGCCCGGCGCTCAAAGATACGGAAGATCTGCGTATACCACAGGTCCTGCGTCGCCTGCGGCTTTACCAGGATGGTATCGACGCCGGC
>CABUGI010000096.1 GCA_902491055.1 uncultured Collinsella sp.
TTCATGCAGCAGGGGCTCTCAATGTTTTTATGTCCTGCTCATATCGTCTCTGCCGGCAGTTTGGGAACGTCCCTAACTGCCGGCTCGGGAACGACAAAGCGCTAGTTCACTTCGACGGGTTTGGCGCCGGGGTAGCGCTCCTCAAAGTCTAGGCGGTACTTATTGTCATTGGTGCCCGCCACGTTGTCGCGCGACAGCGGCGCCACGATCTCATTCTTGTGATCCGCAGGCTTGGTGTATTTCAGGCTGATCTCCCAGGCATCACAGATTGCGTCAATGCGGTGATCCAGGTCGTCATACAGGGCAACGATGTCTTTCCAGGAACTGTAGTTCTTAGAGCTCGTCGGGACGTCCAGGTCCTCGACGATGTCGTAATACTGCTCGATGGTGTCCTCTGTGCGCTCGGCGACGTCGGCGAGATTTTGACGGGTGGTGCGATCTTCTCCCAGATAGCTGCCGTTGAAGTTCTGCGCGCAGCCACGGACGTAGTTGTCGAGGTCTTCGAGCAAGTCGTAGTATTCGCTCAGTCGGCGGTAGAGGTTCTGCTCGGAGAGCGTTGCTTCGCCGCCATCCTCGTCGTCATCGTCATCATCGTCGTACAGGCTGTTGGGATCGCCGAGAGGCTTTAGGTCATCGTCGTCGACGTCATGGTGCAGCTTAGCTACCTCGGCAGTCGTCTGCGTGGCGGCGTTGTCGAAAGGCTTGATCACAAAGAAAACGACCAGGGCGATGATGATTGCCACCAGCACAACGATAACGGCGATAAGCGGCCCGGTGCCGCTCTTTTTGGGGGCGGGGGTCTGTGGCGAAGCGGGCGCGTATGCGGGAGCCGGCTCCTGTTGGGACGAGCCGCTCGCGACGGGTATGCGCTGCGTGGTCTCGACGGCCGCGGGGCCTGCGGCGGGGTCGGGGCGATAGGCGAGGGGGTCGTCCGCCTTGGCTTGCGGCGTATCGAGGGAACCGGTCTGCTCGAAAGCGGGCTGGCTATCGCTCGCGGTTGTTTGCTCAACGGGTGCACCGCACGAGGTGCAGAACTTGGCATTATCTGCAAGAAGCTTGCCGCACGAGGCGCAATACCGAGACATTGCCACTCCTTTCGCCACATTTCAATGCAATACGACGATTATACCCAGCGCCCAAAAATCCCCATCATAAGTTGCGGTGAAATAGGGACTGTTTGGCGGTCTCAGAGCTTCAATCAGTCCCTATTTCACCGCAACTTTGGAAAGGCACCTTTAGCCATTGGGGACGCGCCGAGCACTGGGGTATCATGGCTTGGTTGATATATCTGCATTTACGCGCCTTGTAGGAAGGGGCTGCGCCCATGACTTTTGAGCCTGCTCAACATAGCTTTATCACGCTCGAGGGCGTCGATGGTGCCGGCAAGTCCACGCAGGCGCGCCTGCTTGCCCGCGCGCTCGAACTCGCTGGCTACCAGGTTGTGAGCCTGCGCGAGCCGGGCGGTACCGCCATCAGCGAAAAGATCCGTGCTCTGCTGCTCGACCCCGCCAATACGGCGATGGGCGACACTTGCGAGCTGCTGCTGTATGAGGCCGCCCGTGCCCAGCTGGTGCACGAGGTCATCGCGCCTGCCCTTGCTGCCGGCAAGGTGGTCCTGTGCGACCGCTTCTACGATTCCACAACTTGCTATCAGGCGTTTGCCGATGGCCTCGATCGCCAGATAGTGCGCGATGCCAACAACTTGGCCGTCGCGGGGACGCACCCGGCGCTCACACTCGTCTATCACATCACGCCCGAGCAGGCGGCGCTGCGCATGGCCGACCGCGGTGCGGCAGATCGCATGGAGGCCAAGGGCATGGCCTTCCAAGAGCGTGTCTACCAGGGATTTTGCGCCATCGCCGCCGAGGAACCAAACCGCGTAAAGCTCATCGACGCGACCGCGTCCATCGAGGACGTCTTCGCGCAGACGGTCGAGCAGGTTCGCGCCTGCGGCCTCGACATTTCTCAGGACGCCGTCGCCGCCGCGCTTGCCAAGGAGGCCGAGTAACATGACCCCCGCTCAGGCAAGCCTGCTGGCCAAGCTTGACACTCAGGAACGCGTGCGCGACTTTTTGACCAATGCCGTCGCCAGCGGTCGCGCATCGCACGCCTACCTGTTTTTGGGCGCTCCCGGCGCCGGCAAGCTCGATGCCGCATGGGCGCTCGCCCAGGCCTTCCTGTGCGAGCAGGACGGCTGCGGCGCATGCGACAGCTGCGTGCGCGTTGCGCGGCACACACATCCCGACGTGCACTATTACACGCCCGAGAGCGCCACGGGCTACCTCATTGCCCAGACCCGCGAGCTGCTCGACGACGTGCCGCTGGCGCCCATCCGCGCCAAGGCCAAGGCCTACATCATCGACCGTGCCGAGCAGCTGCGCGCCAACACCGCCAACGCACTGCTCAAAACACTCGAGGAGCCGCCCGAGGGCGTTATGTTCATCCTGCTGGGCACCTCGACAGACGTGATGTTGCCCACCATCGTGAGCCGCTGCCAGTGCGTGCCGTTTCGACTGGTGTCGCCCGCCGTGGCCGCACGTGCCGTGAGTCGCGCGACGGGTCAGGACCTCGCGCGTTGCCGCATGGCGGTCGCCGTGGCGGGAAGTCCCACGCGCGGCATCGAGTTCCTTAAGAGTGCCGAGCGCCAGGATGCCCGCCGTCAGATGGTTCGCGCCGTCGACTCGCTCATCGCTGCCGATGAGGCCGATGTACTTAGTCGTGCCAAGTCGCTCATTGTCGCCGTCAAGGCACCGCTCGCCGAGGTCAAGTCCACACAGGAAAAGGTGCTCGAGCAAAACGCCGACTACCTGTCGCGTGGAGCATTGAAGCAGCTTGAGGACCGCAACAAGCGCGAACTCAACGCGCGCGAGCGTTCGGGTATCATGGAAGCGCTGGCGAGCGCGCGGACGCTCATGCGCGACGTGCTGCTGACGCTTCAGGACGAGGCGGCCGACGTGGTGAACGAAGACGTGCGCGACACGATCGGTCGGCTTGCTGCCGCGACTAATGTTGCGGGTGCCACGCGGGCGCTCGAGGCAGTCGCGACCGCCGAGCGCAACATCGCCAGAAACGTTACTCCCCAGCTGGCCATCGAGGTCATGCTGTTCGATATCAGGAAGGCACTGAAATGCCGTTAGTCGTACCCGTTAAGTTTACCTACGCCTCGCGCGACCTGTGGTTCGATCCGCAGGATCTGGATATCCTCGAGGCCGATTATGCCATTTGCTCCACCGAGCGCGGAACCGAGATCGGCCTGGTCACTGCCGATCCCTTTGAGGTGCCGCAAGACGAGATCGGTCAGCCGCTCAAGCCCGTGCTGCGCGTGGCGAGCGACATCGACCTGCAGCTTGCCGATGACCTGGCCATCCAGGGCGACGAGGCCATGGTCGACTTCCGCCGCCTGGTCAAGGAGCTCGACCTCGAGATGAAGCCGGTGGGCGTCGAGTACCTGTTTGGCGGCGAGAAGGCCGTGTTCTACTTTGCAGCCGAGGAGCGCGTCGATTTTCGCCAGCTCGTCAAGGATCTGTCCTCGACGCTGCACATTCGCGTCGATATGCGCCAGATCGGCGTGCGTGACGAGACCCGCCTGGTGGGCGGCTATGCCCAGTGCGGACAGGAGCTCTGCTGCACGCGCTTTGGCGGACAGTTTGAGCCCGTCTCGATCCGCATGGCAAAAGAGCAGGACCTACCGCTCAACTCGTCCAAGATCAGCGGCGTTTGCGGCCGCCTGATGTGCTGCCTGCGCTATGAGTTCGAGGCATACAAGGACTTTAAGAGCCGTGCGCCCAAAAAGAAGACGCTCATCGATACGCCGCTCGGCAAGGCGCGTATTCAGGAGTATGACACGCCGCGTGAGCAGCTGGTGCTGCGCCTGGAGAACGGCAAGGTCTTTAAGGTCAACCTAGCCGATATGACGTGCTCGGAGAGCTGCAAAAAGAAGGCTGCCGAGCAGGGCTGCAACTGCCGCCCCGACTGCGTGACGCGTGACGTGCTCGAGCGCATCGAGTCGCCCGAGATGCGCCTGGCGCTCATGGAGCTCGACCGCGAGAACGGCGTCGACGTGGGCGATGGCCTGTCGAGCGCCGACCGTCTTGCCGGCACGTCGATGCCCAAGCGCCGTCGTCGCGATGCTGAATCCGATGCTCGCGCCGGTCAGGGTCAGGGCGAGGGCCGTGGCCGCGGGAAGGGCCGTGGTAAGGTTGAGACACCCGAGGCCGAGGAGGCCGTCGGTGGCCGTCGTCGTCGCAAACGCTCGGGTTCGGGCGATGCCGGCGAGGCTGCAGCCACGGGCAAGAACGCCTCTCGCGAGCGCGAGGTTCAGCAGCCCCAGCAGCAGAATCGCGGCGGTGGCATGAACCCCACACGTCGTCGCCGTCGTCATCTGTCGAGCGAGGAGCGCGAGGACGCCTTCCGCGCCGCAGCTGCTCGCGAGGCTGGTGCCGCCCCCAAGGGTGGTTCGGGTTCCGATACGCCTGCCGACAAGGGCGGCAAGCAACGCAACGATGACGAGCGCGTGCCGCGCCCGCGCCGTCGCCATTCCTCGGGCGCGCAGCAGAAGCCCTCAGTGCCCTCCGTGGCCGATCAGGTCTCGGATGGCGAGGTCAAGGTCACGCGCCGTCGTCCCGGAGATGGCGGGGGAGCGGCTGCCAAGGCTTCGCGTGGCGCCGCTCGCGACGAGCGCGAGCCGCGCGAGGATCGCGGTGGCGAGGGCTCGGCCGACCAGGGTCAAAAGCGCCGTCGCCGTCGCCGTTCCCGCAAGCCGCGCCAGGATGGCGGCGAGGGCTCGACTCCGTCTTCGTCCGCACCGCAACCGCCCGCCGGCGAATAACGCCCGCGAGCGGATTTAGCCCGCCTTGCCCCGAGCGCATCGGGGTATCATAGCGCCGAATCAACAACCCTCCCCGCGACCGAACGTAGGGAGGGTTGTGTCTTGAAGAGCCATCTGAACATATTGAGCCGTCTGCAGGGAGCCGGTGCCCTACCGTTTGCGGACGAATTGCTACCGTTTGCCGAGCACGCGACGTACGAGGCGCTCGAGGCATTGTCGCCAACACGATGTACCGGCTGCGAGCGCGCCGGTGCGCTTATTTGCCAAGACTGCCTGGCCGCGCTCACGCTCATCGACCCACGTCATAGCTGCACCCGATGCGGCGCCCCGTTTGGGGATTTGCTGTGCACTGAGTGTTCGGTCGAGGGCACGTCCTCGGCAATGGCGGAGGCGCTCGACCGCTGCCTGGCGTGCGCCGTCTATGCGCATCCGCTGCCGCGCATCATTAAAGCGTACAAGGACGCGGGCGAGCGACGTCTGGCTCCGTATCTGGCGGAGCTGCTCTACGACACCGCCCTGCATGCCCAGGTCGTAGCGCCCGATCGCTATGGAGGTGTGCTGTCCGGCGCGGATGCGGTGGTGTTTGTGCCTGCGACGGCGGCAGCGTTTCGGCGGCGTGGTTTTGATCATATGGAGGCTATTGCGCGCCCATTTTGCGAGCTGTCGGGTGTTCCCCTGCTTGATGCTCTCGTCAAGTACGGGCATGGCGACCAGCGCGAACTCGGTCGTGAGGAGCGCCGCGAGCGTGCCCAAGGCATGTACGAGACGGTTGAGGATGTGCGGGGCAAGCGCCTGCTGCTTATCGACGACGTTATCACCACGGGTGCGACGATGGCAGCGGCTTCGGCGGAACTCAAGCGCGCCGGTGCCGCGGCCGTTGATGGCCTCGCTATCGCACGCGTTTGGTAGGGGTGGTTCAGATGGCAATAAAGATCGGGCAGCGTGGCAAGCCTGCAAGCGAGCAGCTGGCTGCTTCCGTAATTCTGACGGGCGCCTCGGCGCTACGCATGATGCGCGCCGAGCGCCGACAAATGGGTTACATCAGCTGGAGGGACCTCAGTCCCGATGAAGAGTGCCGTGTGCTGCGCGCGTCGTCGCCCTCGATCGAGGACATCTATCTTCCCGACTTGGTGCGGATTGGGGCCGCAAGCGGCGAGGTGCAAGAAGATCTTTGCTTGCTGGTGGGATCTGCGGCGCAGCGCCGCCGCATGCCTGGCGTGGGCTGGTCCGTATGCTCTGGGTTGCCCGCCGGCTCGATTCTAGAGGTGGAACCAGGGGTGTACAGTCTATCTCCCGAGGCCCTTGTGTTGCCGTCGCCCGCGAGGTCGGCTGTATCCAGGCATTTGCCCTGGCCCAGGAGCTGTGCTCTAAGATTTCGCTGAGTGACCGCGGGCAGTATCTACCTCCCTACACATCGCCTGTCGTGAACAAATTGGCAAAGGACAAAGACCAGCCGCCAGATGTCGGTTACTTTGAGGTCGAGTCCGTGCTGACACCCGATCGCCTGGTAGATTACCTCGCGGCATGCAAGGGGAACGCGGCCAAGCAGCTGCGGCGTCTGTGCCCCTATCTTTCGGAAAACCTGCGCTCACCCATGGAGTGCATCATGCTTGCCATGTTTTCGCTTCCGTTTTCCTATGGCGGATTTGCCTGCGGTCCCTTTAAGACCGACTACAAGATCGAGTTCGATGACCGCGCGCAGGCAATCTCGGGGATGCCGCATGCAGTTTGCGATGCGTATCAGGAGGCAGCCCGGTTTGACCTGGAATACAACGGTGAGCTGGGTCATTCCTCCCGGAGGGGACGTATCCATGATGAAAAACGCAACACGGGCTTGATTACTATGGGAATCGAGGTCGCGACGGTCAACAACGAAATGCTCCGCGACATGGAAGCGATGGAAGCGCTCGCATGGCGCATCCACCAGCGTATGGGTAAGCGATATCAGAATCGCGTAGAGGCTCGTCGAAAGAGGCAAGATGCTCTGCTGAATACGCTCCGAGCGTGCTTTGGGCTCAAGCCAGCGTAAAACTACGGCTTTATAGGGGGTCTGTTTATATGCTCTGTGCAAAAAACGGCAAATATGAGTACTGTTACTAGATTAGTGACAGCAAAAACAAAGAAACTTGGGCCGAAAATCTGGATTCAGCGAAGAGATTCGGGTGGCGCGCGCAGACGTGGTGTAAGAGTGTCCTGAGGTCCGTCGCTGCAAGCCC
>CABUGI010000097.1 GCA_902491055.1 uncultured Collinsella sp.
GCGCAGGTGCTTTACACGCACAAGGCTGGGGGTTCGAATCCCTCATCGCCCACCACTTGATTGAAAAGGCTCCCAGCGATGGGGGCCTTTCCTTTTTGGGCCCCGTGCAGAGGGATTCGAACCCGCAAGGGTGCGGAGCTGAGGAAACGCGTAAGCGTTTTCCAGCGCAGCACGCGAGGAGCGGAGGCCCGAAGCGAAAGCGGGCGGCGAAATGGACCCTTGGCGAATACCCATGTGCAAAAAATGCCAAATATGAGTACTGCTACCTTTTTGGTAGCAGCGTTTTCGAAGTCATAAAAGGCAAATCCGACATTAGAACGACGACTGATAGTCCAGTTAAGCCAATTTAGTTACTGCAAAACTGGACATATGTGGCCCAACTCATCTAAAAACGCCTAATTTATATGTTACGAAGTTAGTGCCCGTACTCATATTTGCCACTTTTTGCACACGGCCTATCCCAGCCATGGTAAATCGATAACAAAACGGGCTCCAGACCGCTGAATCGTGCCGCATATGGCACGTCCGCAGTCCGGAACCCAGTCCAAATTGAGTTATTGCGCTGTGTTAGGCCAAAACGTCCGACAAAATCTCGATCAGGCTGTCCACGTCGGCTTCCTCGCAGACAAGCGGCGGCAGGAAACGCAGCGTGTGGGCACCAGTAGCGTTAATCACGGCGCCGGCGGCCAGCGCGCGGGCAACAATATCATGCGCATCGCCCGCAGCGTCATCCAGATCGCAGCCGAGCATTAAGCCGCGACCGCGTACCTCGGTAACGTGCGGAAGCTTGGCCAGAGCCTGCTCCATATAAGCACCCACCTTGGCGGCATGCTCAGCGTAGTCGCCGCGCACAAGCGCGGAGAGCGTCGCGGCGCACGCCGCGACAGCCAAGCAACTACCGCCAAAGGTCGAGCCGTGGTCACCCGGCTTAAACACGTCGGCGATCTCCTTCTTTGCCACCACGGCACCCATGGGCACGCCATCGGCAATCCCCTTGGCAAGGCTCATAATGTCGGGCTCCACGCCATAGGTCTGGAATGCAAACGGCTTGCCGGAGCGGAAGATGCCACACTGGACCTCGTCGGCGATAAGAACGGCACCCACCTCGTGTGCCAAGTCGCGCGCTGCCGCCATAAACTCCTCGGTCATGGGGTGCACACCGCTCTCGCCCTGAATCGGCTCGAGCATGACGGCGCAAATCTCGCTTCCCAGCTGCGTAAAGATTGCACGCAGCTCATCGACATCGTTGGGTGTGCAGGCCACAAAGCCGCCCGGCAGCGGGCGGAAGCTATCCTGCAGCCAATCCTGCATGGTGGCGGCAATGGTCTCGAGCGTACGGCCGTGGAAGCCGCCGCGCATGCATACGATGGTGTTGCCGCCGTTACCAGCACGCTTGGCGTACAGACGCGCGAGCTTCATCGAGCCCTCGTTGGCTTCAGCACCAGAATTGGCAAAGAACGTCTCCCACACCTGCTCGCCCGCCGTCGGAGCGCCGAGCGCAGCGGCCGTGGTCTCATCGCCGGCGGCAATGGCATCGGCCAGAACGCACGCACCATCTACGTCGTCGTTGGCAAGCTTGGACAGCAGCGCCGCGACCTGTCCACGCTGCTCGATGTAGAAGTAGTTAGACACGTGCAGAAGCTTTTTGGTCTGAGCCTCGAGCGCCGAAAGCACTGCAGGATTACCGTGGCCTAGGCTACACACGCCAATACCAGCGAGAAAGTCGAGATACTCACGACCATCGTCACCGATGAGCTTCATGCCGTGGCCTTCGACAAACTCTACCGGCGAGCGACCAAAAGTATGCATAACGTAATGGGATTCGAGCGATTGTTGAGTTGCAAGTGACATGGGATGCCTTTCGTTAGGCGCCGTACGGCGCAGGGCTATGGGTGCAGGGACGCGACGACCGCGGGTCAGCTAGACCGTCTGGAGCTTCTCGACCTCGTCGAGGTTCTCGGTCAGGCGCGCCGCAAACGTCGAAAGCGGGTGCGGATGCGTATCGAATTCGTAGGCTGTCTCGGTGGAATGGATCACGGTGCCGACGCCAGCATCGGTCAACAGCTCCAGCAGCAGCGAGTGCGGCGTCGTGCCATTGATGATGTGGGCTCGGAACACGCCAGCGGTAAGCGCATCGACGGCGGCGCGCAGCTTGGGGATCATGCCCTTGTCGACCTCGCCGCCGTAGAGCATCTCATTGACCTCGTCGAGCGTCAGGTTGGAGATAAGCGAATCCTTGTCGCTAAAGTCCTTGTACAGACCGTCGACATCGGTCAAAAAAATCGCCTTGTGCGCATGAAGCGCCGCCGCAACGGCGCCGGCGGCGGTATCGGCGTTGATGTTGAAGAAGCCACCGTCCTCCCCCGCTGCGACCGTGGCGATAACGGGAATGTACTCGCTGTCGAGCAAACGCTCGATATAGTCGGTGTTGACGTGCGTAACCTTGCCAACGCGGCCGAGCTCTGGGTCGAGTGGCTCGGCGATAAGGGTACCGGCGTCGCTGCCGGACACGCCCACGGCCAGGTTGCCGTGGTGGTTGAGCGCCGCGACCAGCTCCTGATTGACCTTGCCGCCCAGCACCTCGCGCACGATATCCATGGTGGCAGGCGTAGTCACGCGCTGGCCGTTCTTAAACTCGACGGGGATGTCGTAGTGGCTGAGAGCCTCGTTGATGGCCTTGCCGCCACCGTGCACGATAACAGGGCGCATGCCGATAATCTTGAGCAGGACGATGTCGCTCATCACGTCACGACGCAGCTGCTCGTCGACCATGGCGGCACCGCCGTACTTGATAACGACCGTCTTACCGGTCAGGTTCTTAATCCACGGCAGCGCCTCGAACAGCAGCTGCGCGGTAACTTCGTTGGATTCGCTCGAGCGACAATCGCGTGCGAACTTCATAGTCTGCCTCGTCTTTCGTTTAGCTATCGCGCCGTACCTCGTTGCCCGAGATTGCAGCGGGATGCACGGCACATCGGGAGTCTAGGAACGGTAGTCACCGTTAATGGAGATGTACTCGTGCGTGAGGTCGCAAGTCCACACGGTGGTCGCCGCGTCCCCTGCACCCAGGTCTGCCGAGATCACAATCTCGGGCGCCTCAAAACGTCGCAGGGCTTCGTCCTCATCGAAGGGGACCGTCAGGCCATCGCGACAGACGGGCATACCCATCATGTCGATGGACACATCTTCTTGGTTAAACTGCACGCCGCACTTACCGAGCGCCATGGCAACGCGGCCCCAGTTGCAATCGTGGCCGGCAATGCAGGTCTTGACGAGCGGCGAGTTGGCGACGGCACGAGCGGCGATATCGGCCTCCTCGTCGTTCACGGCGCCGGTGACGTTAACCGTCACGAGCTTGGATGCGCCCTCGCCATCTGCGGCGATGTTGCGCGCCAGGCTCTCGCACACCTCATGCACGGCAAAGGCCAGCTCGTCGAAGGCGTCAGAGCCCTCGACAATAGGCTCGGCATCTGCGGCAGCGGCGCCGGAGGCAAGCATGATGCAGGTGTCGTTAGTCGAGGTGTCGGAATCGACCGTTACCTTGTTGAAGGTCTGTTTGACGGTGGAGAGCAACAGGGCATGGAGCGCCTCCGGCTCGACGGGGGCATCGGTAGTGATGACCGCGATCATGGTTGCCATGTTGGGCATGATCATGCCCGAGCCCTTGCACATACCGCCCACCGTATAGGCATTGCCTGCGTGCCCCGCGGCCTCGCTGCGGTAATACACGGCATACTCCTTGGAGTGCGTGTCGGTCGTCATGATAGCGCGGGCGGCATCAGCGCCACCATGGGCGGAGAGTGCCTCGTAGGCGGCAGGAACGGCGGTCTCAAACGTGTCAATCGGCAGAATCTGACCAATTACGCCCGTGGAGGCGACCAAAATCTGCTGGGGCTCGCAGCCGATGACCTGCGAGGCGATGTTGCAGGTCTCGCGCGCGCAGGCAAGACCGGTCTCGCCCGTGGCGGCGTTGGCGTTGCCAGAGTTGATAGAAACACCGGCGATGATGCCATAACCTTTGTCGGCGCCGCCCAGGTTGACACGGCTCACCTGCACGGGCGCCGCACAAAAGCGGTTAGTCGTAAACACGCCGGCCCCGGGACAGGGTTTATCGGGCACGACGAGCGCGTAATCCAGGCGCTCGGGATTCTTGCGGAATCCGGCATGGATGCCCGCCGCCTTAAAGCCGGCTGCCGCCGTTACGCCGCCTTCTACGGCACGAATCTTGATATCGAACTGCTCTGTATTCATCGTCTTTATGACTCCTTATGTCAAACAAAAAATGGGCATCGGTTGGTGCGCCATGCCAGCCACAATCATGAGACCAGCTTAAGAGTGGCGCCCCACTCGATGCCCGACTACCAAATCGCTAACAATCGAATGTGCTACACCGGGCACGCCACTGTGGGCAAGCCTCGTCGCTCGTCAAAACCAAAGACGATGTTTGCGCACTGGACCGCCTGGCCTGCTGCACCCTTGCACAGATTGTCGATGGCGCCCGTAGCCACCAGAACGCCTGCACGCTTGTTGAGCGCGAGGCCGATTTGGGCGGCGTTGGTGCCGACGACCGAAGCCGTCTTGGGCTGCTGGCCGGCATCGAGTACGCGCACGAAGGTGCGACCGGCGTAGAACTGCTTGTAATGGTCGACAACGTCCTCAAGGGTCAAGGTATCGATAGCCTGCGGCGTAAGCGGCATCGTCACCGTAGAGAGCAGACCGCGCTTGAGCGGTGCGAGGTGCGGAGTAAAGACGACGCGATCGGTTAGGCCCAAGATCTGCTCGATTTCGGGCGTGTGACGATGCTTGCCCACGCCATAGGCCTCCAGGTTTTCGTCCGCGCTGCAAAAATGCGTACGGGCGTTGCAGGACTTACCGGCACCCGTTACACCGCTGATAGCGTCAACGATCACGGGGCCGCTCTGGGCAACCCAGCCGGCGCGCACAGCAGGCGCGGCGGCAAGGCTCGTCGCGGTGGGATAGCAACCGGCGCAGGCGACCAGCACGGGCTTGCCGTCGGCGTGGTCGGATGCAGCGGTCTCCAAATCCTGGCAGAACAGCTCGGGCAGACCAAAGGCGCGGCTCTTGAGTAACTCGGAGCTCGTGTGCTCTGCGGCATACCAGGCCTCAAAGGTAGCCGGATCGCTCAGGCGATAGTCGGCCGAGAGGTCAATGCAGGAGACTCCCGCGGCAAGCAGGGCGGGCACCTGTGCCATGGCAGCCGTGTGCGGCACGGCCAAAAAGACCGCATCGCAGTTCTTGAGCTCGGGGGCGTCATGCGTCGTGAAGACAAGATCGCTTACGCCGGCGAAACTCGGATACACCGCAGACAATGGCTGGCCGGCATCGGCGTTGGACGTAATGGCAGCAAGTTCAAACTCGGGATGACCGAGGACGAGGCGAATGAGCTCGGCGCCGGCATATCCAGCCGCACCGACGATTCCAACCTTTAAAGACATATCAGACTCCTTGTCTGCAGTTATGCACCAATGCGCATCCCGCAGCCGTCGTTATGAAGTGGGTTGAAACTTTAGCACCAAAAGATGCATATCTACGCAAATCTTTTGCATATTCATGCATTGAAACAGTCCCGACACATTCACTCGAAGGAATTGACAAATGAATACGGGCCCCATATTGCCCAGTGCGCCTTACGGTGACGTTGCAATGTGGGGCCCGCTACATGCGAGAATTTGAATTGTCGAAGCTTGCTGAGAGACTCGTTTAGAGCTCGATCGGCACCCATTCGTCATGGTTGCAGATAAAGGCCTCGGGTTCCTCCACGCTAAAGAAGACGAGCGTGGGATTGCCTGCGCCCTCGTAGTGCTCGCCTAGGCGCTCCAGGTGCTTCCAGCCTGCCTCGCGCATATCGGGAGCGGCTTGGTCATCCAGACCCGCACGCCCGCGCAAGATGAGCCAGCCATGGCCCGGCCACCAACTCGTGGCCTCAAAGCGTTGATTTTGCAGCAGCTCTTGCCACACGTCTTTGGTGCGCGCCGTTACAAACCACAGCTTGCCGTCCTGGATCTGCGCAAACGAAAACGGACGCACATGCGGCTGTCCGTCAACGCTCGTCGCCAAATACCATGCCGGCACCGACGTCAGATACTCCAACACCGTATTCAATCCGTCCATGTGTCCTCCTGGCACTAGTCTTTTTGGGTCGGGGCTGTTTTAGCTACCCTAGGGCTAAAGCTCCAGGCGCTCCTCGCTGCCGTCGATATCACAGAAACGGGCGGCGATATTTCGCACCGAGAAAAACGCAAGGCGACCGTCGTTGGCACTATCGTGTTGCTCGCCGATGCCCACCATGTGCTTAAAGCCGGCTTGGCGCACCCGGTCGCTCACGACCGCGTCGTCCTCGAGCGCGGCCTCGCCAGTTAACACGATCCAGCACTCCCCCGGCTTCCAGCCCGAGAGCTCAAACTTGGGATTCGCGCTCAACTCCGCCCACACGTCCTTATCGCGCGAGGTGCAAAACCACAGCTTGCCATCATCGACCATGGCAAACGAGAACGGCCTCACGCGCGGCTGATGTCCGTCCGTCACGTCGGTCGTGGCAAGATACCACGCCGGAATACGCCTGAGATACGAGCAGACGCGCTCGAGCTGAGCCGTGCGATCGATGTCGGTCATAGAGACCCCTTTCTTGCGCTCGAATCGAGCTTAGAAGAGTTGAAGATTGATAACGACAACGCATGTCACCAGCAGCGCCATCGCCACCGCGGCCAGTGCATCCCCGCGGCCAAACGTAAGCGCATGCAGACGTGTGCGGCCCTGCTCGCCATGATAGCAACGGGCATCCATGGCGGCAGACAGCGTTTCGGCATGACGGAACACGCCCGTGAACAGCGGAATCGCCACACTGCCGAGCATACGCACGCCGCCGAGCGGGCCTCCCGTCACGCGCGCACCGCGGCTCGCCTGCGCATCGGCCGTCTGCTTCATCTCGGTGGCAAACTGCGGCATAAAGCGCAGCGCGA
>CABUGI010000098.1 GCA_902491055.1 uncultured Collinsella sp.
TCAACGATATGGCACCGTGAGGACACATATATGTCAATCCTGGTCTAACAGAGCCTTAATTAAAGACATCACCGGTGCCACAAAGAGTGCCTTCATAGCCGCATCCTACGCATCCGCCGCATGCCTCACGAAACTCACCACCACACTCGCAGGCGCAGCCGCCCGTGGGATTACCCTTGAGGTTTATGTTGCCTCACCTCCGCGCGATGACGCGAAAGCGATTTTTGCCGAGATGAACGTCGACTATTCCGTCAAGGCCAAAGGGCGGCTGTGCGCGGCCGTGATTGACGAGGAAACTGTCTGGTACGGGACTATCCCGCTGCTGGCATTCCCCAAGAAAGAAGACCGCAGCATCCGTTTCAAAAGCAACGAAGTCGCCGCTGAGTTTTTGAGCGAAATCCAGCAATGAGGAGAACCGGGGGCCGCAGCAGCGAACGGGGCGCGCCTATCAGTTGCGGTGAAATAGGGACTGTTTTTGGCCAATCGACCGCAAATCAGTCCCTATTCCACCGCAACTTGGAAATCGGCGATCAGCCCAGCGGACCCTGAAACAGCTCCTGATGAGTGCCCATTCTCACCAGCCTAATCACTGGGTTAGTCTTATGGGGAAGATAAAGAACGACCACATCGACCAAGCCATCGGATAGGTGGAAATCGATGTGGCCGTTGTAGTTTCCGCCCGGGTTTGAGAGCTCGTGGGCGCCATACTCCGCCGGAAGTGACCCATGAGCCACAAGCTCTGCAACCGCCGCTTTAAACTCACTTTTTAGCTGCGGATGCATGCGCATCGTTCGTTTGTAGTCCACCTTAAATTGAGCCTCGACTTTTATCTCGAACATCGCTATTCCTCATCGAGGAATGACATAAGCTCATCAGCGTTATTGAATGACGGGCTATCGTCCGGCAAAATCCCCAACTCATGAGCCTCGGCGATCACCATGGCACGCCTCGTCGCCTCGTTGGGCACCTCCGCCCTTCCTACAATCTCAAAAGGAATCTTTCGCTGATTTACCAGCTGCCGAACGGCAAGATTGAGATAGGAATTGAGGCTGAGGCCGACCGAATCCAAGAACTCAGTCGCCTGCTCCTTGAGCCCCTCTTCGATTCGAACCGTCGTAGGCTTAACTGTTGCTGTAGACATTTGCGACCTCCTCGCCCTCGTCTTTTACACCAGTATACCCAATATAAATGGCAATCTGATGTTAAATAACATCAGATTGCCATGCGTATTCATGTCGCGTGGGCACGATTGATCTACATCAGCCCGCTCAGGGCGATGTCGACGGCCTCGTTGAGGTCGTCGGTAATGTGTACCAGATCCGGATCGAGCGGGCTGATCATGCCGGCGCCCATCACCGAACCGTTAAGCCAATCGAATAAGCCCTGCCAGTACTCGCTGCCCACCAGCACGAGCGGCATGCGTTTGACCTTGTGCGTCTGCACCAGCGTGAGCACCTCGAACATCTCGTCGAGCGTGCCAAAACCACCGGGAAACACGATGGCGCCCGAGCTGTATTTGACGAACATGGTCTTGCGCACAAAGAAGTAACGGAAGTCCATGCCGAGGTTCACGTATTTATTGAGCCCATGCTCGTGCGGCAATTCAATGCCCAGGCCAACTGACTTGCCGTTGACACTCGCCGCTCCCCTGTTGGCCGCTTCCATGACGCCGGGGCCGCCACCGGTGATAACCGCCACGCCGCGCTGGGCAATCTTACGGCCGACCGTGCGCGCCGCCTTGTAGGCCGGGTCCGTCTTGGGCGTGCGGGCACTACCGAAGATGGTCACCGCAGGCCCTAACTCGGCAAGTGCGCCAAAGCCATCGACAAACTCGGCCTGGATGCGCAGTACGCGCCACGGATCGGCATGCAGCCAGTCGGTCGACTCCTCGGGCGCCAGCAGGTTGGCGTAGGTGTTGTCCTTAGGAATCATGGGGCCGCGCATGACCACGGGGCCGCGGCGGTACGTCTCGTCGTAGGCAGGCTCGCCCTCGACGTTCTCATTCTTAATCATGGGCACTCCTATCGAGAAAAAGAAAAGCGGGCGGGGTCGACGCCATGCGCCAAACACCCGCCCGAACATCAACTATTCGGTATGGTACCCACGATGCATCAAGCGCTTGCAAGGCATCGGTCAGCGGTCGCGGCTCTTAGTAATCCACCGCCGCAGGGCTGTTCATCCAGTCGCTCACAAACGCGCCGTAGCGGCCCTCGATAATGGCCTGGCGGGCACGCTGCATAAGGTTGAGCAGGTAGTAGATGTTGTGCATCGAAAGCAGGATGCCGCCGAGCATCTCCTTCTGCGTGACCATGTGGCGAATGAGCGCGCGGCTGTAGCCGCCCGTGCACACCGGGCAGGTGCAGGTGGGGTCGATGGGGCCGTCGTCGTGCGCAAAACGCGCGTTGCGGAAGTTAAGGCGACCTTCACTGGAAAATGCCGTGCCCATGCGGCCGGTGCGCGTCGGCAGCACGCAGTCGAACATATCGATGCCCACGCCCACGCCGCGCACGAGCGTCGTCGGGTTGCCGACGCCCATCAGGTAGCGCGGCTTGTGCTTGGGCATGTACTCGCTCACAAGCGGCGCCAGGGTCTCGAACATGGTCTCGTGGTCCTCGCCCACCGAGTAGCCGCCGATGCCGTAACCGGGGAAGTCGCCGCACTCCTCCAGATGGCGCAGAGAGCGCAGGCGCAGATCCAGATGCATGCCGCCCTGGACGATGCCAAAGAGCGCCTGGTCATCGCGGGTGTGAGCCTTGTAGCAGCGCTCGGCCCACATGCTCGACAGCTCCACCGCGCGCTCAACGTAGGCGCGCGTGGCGGGATAGCCCGGGCACTGGTCCAGCTGCATGCAGATGTCGGAGCCGAGCTTCATGGCGATCTCCATGTTGTCCTCGGGTGTCCAGAACACGTGGCGGCCGTCGTAATCGTTGACGATAAAGCGCACGCCCTCGTCGGTGAGCTTGACGGCGTCGTTGTGGCTGAACACCTGGAAACCGCCCGAGTCGGTGAGGATAGGACCGTGCCAGTTCATAAACTTGTGCAGGCCGCCCAGCTCGGCGATGGTATCCTCGCCGGGACGCATGGACAGGTGATAGGTATTGGCAAGCACGATCTGGGCACCGAGCTGCTTGACGGTCTCGGTAGGAATACCCTTGACGTTTGCCTTGGTGCCCACGGGCATAAAGATTGGCGTCTCGATGTCGCCGTGCGGGGTGTGCAGTACGCCGGCGCGCGCGTGCGTCGTCGGGTCCTCGGCGATCAGGTCGAATTTAAAAAGGCTCTGGTCCATAAACTGGAACTCCTTGGTTGCGGTTCATACGCAAACCATTATACGGGCAACCCGCAAGAAGCACCGACTCGACAGAAACTGATGCATTAAACGACTAGTCGTCGGGGACAATCTTCAGCGCCATCTTGCAAAGAAGTGTCCCAATCTGCCGGCACTTAGGGACCGTCCCCAGGTGCCGGCAAGAGCGTCCCTTTCGACTAGTCATTTAAGAACGTCCCCAACGACTACATCTGGGATTATTTCCAACGGCCAAGGCAATGCCGATGCTCTGGCGACGTCAGCGAGCGGTCGCCAGAGCGAACAAATTGGCATGAAAAGAGGACGGCATAGACCTTCTGGTCATGCCGTCCTCTTTGAATGACAAGTTGTCGCTCTGGTGACCGCGCAGCGTCGGCTGGTCCGCCGTTCGTTAGAACGGCGGAACCTGAGACGTAACCCCTACGGCCGCTGGCCCATGCCACCCTCGAGGGTGACGGTCTCGCCATTCATGTACTTAAAGTCGGGACCGCAGAGCTGAACGACCACGCGGCCAATTTCCTTCTCGACGTCGCCGTAGTGGCCCGCCGGCGGCATGTGGACGTTGGCCTTGAACGCCTCGGGATAAGCATCCTGGAAGTTCTCGAGCGCAGCGGTCCAAGCAAGCGGGCACACGATGTTGACGTTGATGCCGTCCTTGCCCCACTCGTTGGCGGCAACGCGGGTCAGGCCGCGGATGCCCTCCTTGGCGGCAGCATAGCTGCACTGGCCGTAGTTGCCAAACAGGCCGGCGCCCGAGGCAAAGTTGACCACGGAGCCCTTGGTCTCCTTCAGGTGCGGATAGGCCTTCTGCATGTACAGGTAAGTAGCATACAGACCGGAATAAATGGCCAGGTTAAACTGATCCATGGTGTGATCGGCGATGGTCACGCCCGAGGCGCTGGCTTGAGCATTGTTGACGACGGCGTCGATGCGGCCGAACTCCTCAATGGCCTTGTCGATGACGTTCTGGACGACGGCCTCGTTGTCCTGACCGGCCGAAACATCGGCCTGAACGGGCAGAACCTTAACGCCGTACTCGGCCTCGAGAGACTCCTTGGCGGCCTCGAGCTTGGCGACGTTGCGGCCGGTGATGACAAGGTTTGCGCCCTCCTTGGCAAAAGCGATATCGATGCCGTAACCGATGGAGCCAGCGGAACCGTCCTTGAGCGTGGCCTTGCCGCCGCCGGTGACGATCACGGTCTTACCAGTGAAAAGTCCCATACAAAGTCCTTTCGAATCGCGACGGGCACGCCCGCCGACTGCGCGTATCCAACTTCACGCGCCAAAAGCTGAAATGCAACTTTAGCGTGTTCAAGTGAAAAATAAAGACCGCAGCAGGCGAACGGCGCAACGTCATTCGGCGAAGGGATTGTCAAGTACAAACTGGATAAAGCGGCCGAGTTGTTGTTATCAGATCGAGCCATCGAACACGTTTTGAAACTTTGCTGCGGCGCGCGGGATGTCGGCGCGAGACTTTATCATAGGGTGACAAACAACGATGAGGAGCACATGCCTATGACAGACGAGCTGGACCCCCAGACTCAGCAGCATATTGATCATTCCGCAGACGCCGTCGACGACTGCGATACTCCCACCTGCATCGACGCCTCCACCGATGCGCACGCCGATGCGGACAAGGCAACAGACACAGACGATACTGTCGAGCATGACGAAGGCGAGCAGTCGGAGTCGAACGACGCCGAGCCCGATACGGAACCCGCCCCACAAGCAGCGGGCCCCATCGAGGTGTCTTCGGAAGAAGAGCTCGATGCCGTCATGGACTCCATGATGGATGCTGTCAAAGCGATGAAAGACGCCGTCGCCGATGCCGATATTGATGCCGAGGAAGAGGAGGCCGCCGAGGCGGCCTCGACCTTTGTGCCCGGCGAGACTCCGGTTGCCGACCAGGGCAGCACCATGCCCTCATTTCTGCAGCTCGAGCACCCCACGATTGGCGCCGATGCGGTCGATCCGCACGCAGCAGGCTTTTCTGTGGTCGAGGGCGGTACCGGCAATATCGCCGCGCCGCAGACTGCCGATGCGGACGCTGCCGACACCACTCGCCCGACCGCCCCGCACTCCCCCGCCGCGAGCCGCGATCTGGGGACCGCTGTCTCGAACACCGCGAACGCCGTGGGCACCTTTATCGCCCAGGGCGCCTCGGCCATGCGCGAGATGAACGCCGCGAAAAAGGCACTTGCCGATGCCCGCGCCCACCTGACCGAACTTGAGCAGCGCATTGCCGATCAGGCCGAGGAACTCGAGACGCGCCAGGATATCGCAGGCCGCTACGACCAGATCGTCGCCGACCAGCGCCAAGCGATCGCTACAGCGCAAAAGGCCGCCGCGGCAGCCGAGATTGACCGTGATGCCCACGCCGCCAAAGCGACAGAGCTCAAGGGTCAGTTCGAACAAATGAAGACAGAGGATGACGCGACTGAGCTCCGCCTGAAGGCCGCGCTCGACGCCGTGGAGGCCCGCGAGGCAAGCTCGCGCGAGACCGGCAACCGCCTCGTTCGACGTCTTGAGGATTCCAAGCGCATCCGCGACAAGGTGAAGGCCGAGCGAGACGCCGGCATTGCGGCCGCACAACAAACCGTCGACGCCACGCGCGCCCAGCTCGAGACGCTGCGTCATGAGTATGCCGAGCTGCAACGCAATCCCTCGGCAAATCCCGCCAACTATACGGTGCGCACCAGCGAGCTCTCGATGCAGATCTCCGACACGGCAGATGCCCTGCGAAAAGCCGAAGAAGATGTCCCGCGCATCACCGCCGACCTTGAGCACTCGCTTGCCGCAGCCGAGCAGGCCGTCGAGCAGGCTCAAGCCCCCATTGCCGAAGCCAAACGCGCGCACCAAGCCGTGACGACTGAGGCTGATGCCGCGCGCGACGAGCTGCAGACGGCGAAAACTGCCGCCACGACGCGCCAGCGCGAACTGCGCGAGAAGATCGCCGCCGAGGACAAGGCACGCCGCGACCAAGAGCAAAGCATCGCCAACGCCCAAGCAGATGCCGCACATGCACAGTCGATCATCGAGCAGGCGACCGAGGTACATGACCATCCAGAGATCACTGAGTCGCTTGCAGGATCCTTGGCCCGAGACAAAGCCGAACACGCCGAGACCGAGCGAGAAGTCGCCCAGCTCGAGGCCACCGAGGACGCGGTGCGCGAGCGCACCCGCGACTCACGCATCAAATTCACCGGCGCCATCGTCTGCATCGTCGCCGCAATCCTGGTGATCATCCTAGTCTGGCTGTTCGCGAGCAAGTAAACCAGCCGCCAAAAAAAACGCTCAACTCAGTTGCGGTGAAATAGTTCCTGTTTAGCCATCAAATAAGCCAATTCAAGAACTATCTCACCGCAACTTATTTAGATTGGCGCAAGGCAACCTATCCCTCCTGCACCAATCTCTTGACATAAGGAGTGTCCCCAAGTGCCGGCACAGACGATATGAGCAGGACATAAAAACATTGAGAGCCCCTGCTGCATGAAAGACCG
>CABUGI010000099.1 GCA_902491055.1 uncultured Collinsella sp.
TTGCAGCTCTCCATCAGATAGGGATGGCCCACGACGTTGAGCATGTCGCGATCGTTCTCATTGTCGCCAAATGCCATCATCTCATCGGGCGAAATCCCCAGGACACGACCGTAATCGGCAAGCGCGGAGCCCTTGCCCGAACCGAAACCGATAAGGTCCGTCCATGCGGTTCCAGACGTCATCACATCGACACGGTCGCCAAAGAGGCGCTCGAAATACTCCCGGGCCGCCGGATAATCCACCTCGGGCGTCTGGAAGCCAATCTTAATGACATCCTCGTCGATGTCCTCGGGACGGTCGACCACCGCCACATCGCAGTGGACCACATAGCGCAAATGGTCGACGAACGCATCGTTGCCGCTCATGGTGTAGATGTGCCCCTCACACGAAAGGGTCATGTCGGTATGGGGATACGCAACCACGGTATTCGCAATAACCATAGCAAGGCTACGCTCCATGGAACGCTTGACGACGGCACGCCCCTCGCTCATCACCAGGGTTCCGTTTTCGCATACATAGGCGAGCTCATCGGCCACCGGGGCAAACAGGTAGCGCAAGCTCGCATATTGACGGCCACTCGCCGGCATAAACACGATACCACGACGATGCAGCTCATCGATAAGCTCAAAGGCCTCGGAACGCAGCTCGCGCTCCCCCGGATGCAGCAACGTGCCGTCCAAATCGCATGCAATCAGTTTGATTCCCTCAAGACCCATATGCTTCCCCCAAAGCCTCATATCAACAGCAAGACGGACCTTGATCGGTCGCCCCTCAAAGCCCGTCTTGCGCATACGCGCGCTTAGCCGCGCGCCTTTTTTACGATGGTAAAGTCGGGAGCCATGCTCACGACGACCTCCGCCGCACTCGACGCAAAGCGCCGGTCCGCATCGAGTTCGCGGGTAACCAGCGAGAGCCGAACACCCTCGACACCCCGGAGCATGCGGCCCAAAACAGGCTGCACCGGCGTATACATGCGCACAGTATGCTCGTCCGAGTCGCCCCGGAAGAGCGGCGCATGCATGTTGCCGATCTCCCAGCACGAATGCGCGAGCGCAATCGGGTCCATGCGGTCAACTTCGACCAAATAAACCTCGGCGCTGCGCAAGCGCACGACAACCGCCACGGGCACCATGCCCGAACGGTCAATGGCGAGCACGTCGCCGTCGGCAAGACGACCGCCGTCGGCAGTATCCAGCCGAACATCGACCGTGCGCCCCAGCTCCGTCACGCCCGCAAACGCGCATACATCAGCCTGGTCCCAATCGAGCAGCAGATCGTCAACTTCAAAGACGCCGCCCAGCTTCCGGCGAAGCAGGAGTTCATAGGACGGATCGTTGAGATTTCCCAAGCATGTCGTCGAAACCAAGCGCTCAGACATACTCTAACCCTCGACCTCAACAAGCTCGATATCAAAGTTGAGGTCCTTGCCGGCCAGCTCGTGGTTGGCGTCGAGCGTCACAGCCTCGGGCGTTACGTCGATGACCACGGCGGGAACGGGCATGCCGCTCGGCGTGGACAGGAAGAGCTTCATGCCCTTCTCGATCTGCTCGATGTTGGGAACCTGTTCGGCCGGGAAGGTAATAACCATCTCGGGATTGTGCTCGCCGTAGGCATCGGCAGCCGGGATGTGCACGGTCTTCTTCTCGCCCACCTGCATGTCGACAACAGCGGCGTCGAAGCCCTTGATCATCTGACCGGCGCCGCAGGTGAACTCCAGCGGCTCGCCGCGATCGTAGGAGCTATCGAACTGCGTGCCGTCATCGAGCGTGCCGCGATAATGGGTCTTGACCTTCTTGCCCTGGTTGGACATGGTAACCTCCGTGATAAGGGCGGCGCACAACGCGGGCCGCCGTGAACATATGGCGCTAACTATACCCTAGTCATACAATTCAATGATAGTTTGCAAAGAAACGCTGCAACCGGAGGAACCATGGCATATCCCGTATTTGACCTACACTGCGACACCGCCGACCGAATCGGCTGGGCCACGCTCGATCTCGACCTGCGCTTTACCGCCGGCACCGACGGTTATTTCCCCGGCGACGAAACGCATCCGCAAGATTTCGACCTCATCGAGGGCAACGCCTGCGCCATCTCGCTCGCAAAGATCGGCAACACGCCGTGGGCACAGTGCTTCGCCACGTTTGTCCCCGATGAGATTCCCACCGCCCACGCCGCGCGCTTCCAGGCGCAGATCATGGCGCATATGAGCGGCCAGGCCATGCTCAACCACGACCGCATGGTCAACGTACGCAGCGCGGCAGACATTCGCCCCGCGCTCAAAGACGGCAAGGTCGCCTGCATCCACACCATCGAAAACGCCACGTTCTTTGCCGAGGACCCCGCGCTGATCGAGGTGCTTAAGAGCCTGGGCGTACTCATGTCATCGCTCAGCTGGAATGCGCAGGGACCGCTCGCGAGCGGACACGATACCCACGCCGGCCTCACCGCCGCCGGCATCGAGGCACTTACGCAGATGGAGCACGCCGGCATGGTACTTGACGTCTCCCACCTCAACGATGAGTGCTTTGACGAGGTTGTCGCCCACGCCACACGTCCCTTCGTCGCCAGCCACTCCAACTCCCGTGCGGTTTGCGGCGTCAAACGCAACCTTACCGACGACCAGTTCCGCACCATTCGCGACATGGGCGGTATCGTCGGCCTCAACTACTGCAGCGAGTTCCTTTCCAACGACGCAACCGACAAGACCGCCGCAGACGTCACCTTCGACCAGCTGGCGGCACATATCGAGCACTGGCTCGACCTGGGCGGCGAGGACGTCATCGCGCTCGGCGGCGACTGGGACGGTGCCACGGTGCCCGCCTTCCTCTCCGATGCCAGCAAGATGCCCGAGTTCCAGAACATGCTCTCCAAGCACTTTGGCAAGACCGTGATGCAGAAGCTCTGCAGCGACAACGCGCTTGCCTTCTTTGAGCGTTATTAATTTCACATCCCTTGAGCGGGCCGGCATGCCGAACGGTCGACATGCCGGCCCGTCCCCAATCTGAAGGACCGCTTTTGACGCAGCAGTTTACGATTTCCGCATCCCGACCGGATGGGACGCCCATCCCCGTCATCGTTACCAAAAAGCGCGTCAAGAACTTCAACCTACGCGTCACATCGAACGGTGAGGTCCACGCCAGTGCACCGCTCGGCGCCAGCCGCGAGCGTATCGAAGCGTTTGTGAAGCGCAACAGCGCCTGGATTATCAGCCGACTTGCCCAGCGCGAGCAACGTCAGACGACGGCGCGAGAGCCGCTCAGTCCCTCGTCCATCATTGCGCTTTGGGGCAAACCCATCACCGTTCAGGATGCACTCGACCACAACTTTGAGCCACCCGCACCGCGGCCCAAGCAGGCTACCTTCGCAAGTTTTATGGGTACCGACGAGCCAAGTGGGTGCACGCAGGCAAAGCAGCGCACAGCCCTCGACGGCCTAACGCCCAAAGAACTCCAGATCCACATCGACCAGCTCTATACGTCCGAAGTCATATCGGCGCTGCGCGATATGGTGCACGCATACGAAATCGCAATGGGTGTCGCCGTTTCCCGCGTTTCCGTACGCAGCATGAAAACGCGTTGGGGCTCCTGCACGCCCAAATCCGGCGCCGTTCGCATCGCACGAGAACTTGCCGCCTACCCCGTCGAATGTCTCGACATGGTTGTCGCCCACGAGCTCGTCCACTTGCTCGAGCCAAGCCACAATCAGCGGTTTCACGCCCTGCTCGACACGTACTGCCCCAACAATAGAGCACTGTCCCAGCGGCTCAAGCAGCCACCCATAGAGACGTATTAGAACCGGTTAGCGCACGCGCTCGATCTCGACACCGCAGCTTGCCAGGGGAAGACCGACGGGCGCCCAAGGCTTATCGAGCTTAACACGCACGCCAAGCAGCAAGGGGTAACGACGTAGCAGCATCTGGGCCACACCCTCGGCCGCAGCCTCGATAAGCTTAAACGTATGCTCACGCAGATAGCCATCGACATCGTGGCACACCGAGCCGTAGTCAATCGAGGCGTCCAGGTTATCGTGCTCCCCCGCTGCACGCAGGTCGGCATAGAGCACCAGGGACACGATGAACTTCTGGCCCAGCGTGTTCTCTTCGGGATACACACCATGATTGGCAAAGACCTCGAGACCGTCGATAGTAATGCGATCGGCATGGCGAAGATCGTCATAGCTCACGTGGGGCACCGCCGTTGCGGTGGATATTTCGCCCCTTCCACGGCGGGCGAGCTCGGCGCCTTCAGTCTTGGTTGCATTCTCGGGCAGTTTCTTGTTGCTCATCGCGATCGTCTCCTTCGTTTAGAACCCCGGCCGCGCAAACTAACTACACGCGAATCGACAGGTTCTTTTTATCATCGCTCCAGTTGCAAGCATTGCGCGCGGGGCATGCAAAGCAGGCGCGCGACGCTTTATCGGCCGCATAGAGCAGACGCTCAAGCGGTTGGCTGTTCACGCGCAGCTTTCGATGGCCCAGAATGGCCGTCTTAATGGCTGCGGCATCGGCCGGCTCAAACGCCACATCATCGGGCATGCCGCCGAGAATCGCATCAGCGACGCGTTCGCTTGCAACATCATGGGATATACCCGATTCATACTGTTCATCTTTGCCGATATCGTGAAGAAGTGCCGTGGCGTAGATGACCTCGCGGTCAAATTCGAGCTGTTCCTCGAGATTCTTGATCCACATAATGCGAGCGACATCGAGCAGATGGTCAATACCGTGGCGGCAGAAGATGCGCCCCGATTCCAACTGCGCAATGTTGCCCAGGTGCCGCCGAAACAGCCCGTTGGCACAAATGTAATCAATGCGAGGCATAGCACCAAAGGGGGCCAGGCCCGAAGCCATGAAGCCGCGACGCGACGTCCCCTCATCGGTCTTCGATGTAAAGTCGTTGACGACCCTCATGCTAATGGCCCAGCATCCTAAAGAACCGCTCCTCGAGCGCGGGATCGGTCTCAAAGACGCCGCGGCGAGCGAGCGTCACGGTCTTGGTGCCGGGCTTTTGCACGCCGCGCATCGTCATGCACATGTGCTCGGCTTCCATCAGCACAATCGCCCCTTGGGGAGCAAGATATTCCATGAGGGCATCGGCAACCTGTGCACACAACTGCTCCTGCAGCTGCAGACGACGGGCATAGACTTCAACCGTGCGAGCGAGCTTAGACAGACCCGCCACGCGACCGTTAGGGATATAGCCGATCGCAGCCTTGCCATAAAACGGCAGCAGATGGTGCTCGCACAGCGAGTAAAACGTAATGTCGCGCTCAATAACCAAGTCGTTCGAAGCGACGGCAAAGGTTTTGGACAGGTGCTCCTCGGCACTCTGATCCATACCGCCGGCGATCTCACCATACATACGGGCAACGCGCGCCGGGGTCTCCAGCAGGCCCTCACGAGTTGGGTCCTCGCCTATGCCCTCAAGCAACAGCTTAATGGCGGCCTCGACTTTTTCCTGATCGATCATCTGGGCCTCACTTTTCCGATTTTGCGTTCGCGCTATGGTACCACGCCCTTTGGCATCGGCCACAAGCTACATAGTATGGGTCGAATAGACTGGATCGTCCCGCCAAAGTTCAACCGCATCACAAAGCGCAACGCCCTCGCGCTCAGCACGGTCGCGCGTAGCGTTCATATCGATCACACGCTGGTTACTCGAGCCTCTAAAACGCAATGAGATATCGTACAGATCCTGAACAAACGGGCCGTCCACCAACATGTCGAGGCGGGCCAGGATACGGTTCGTCACCTCGGTATGATGACGGCCACCCGGCATAAGCTCCTCGAGCACGTCGCCGGTAAAGCACCAAATGGTCTTGCCCGACCCCGCGGGATAGGCCGCACGCACGCGTTCGATAAAGTCAACAAGCCCCACCTGATTCTCGGGCTCCATAGGCTCGCCGCCCAGAATCGTCAGACCATCGATAAAGGGGTGGTCGAGGCTCTCGATAATCTTGTCCTCGACGGCACGATCGAACGGCTCACCCGCAGCAAAGTCCCACGCGACAGAGTTAAAGCAATTCTTGCACCCACGACGGCACCCGCTCACAAACAGAGAAGTACGAACGCCTTCCCCATCAGCAATGTCGAAATACTTAATGTTCGCGTAGTTCATAGGTAACTCTCCCGGGAGGTCGGGACATATCATCCCGTCCTCAAACATTCTCGGCCTTCGGCCTGCGAAACTGCGGGCGGGACGATATGTCCCGGCCTCATGCAAAGGGTAACTCAATGAACGAAGCGAACATCGAGTATAGGGTTCGAGGTCCAATAAAAACTTTGTTGCAGCTCAACCGCCATTGCAAATCAATCGCTGCTGCAGCTCGAATTATTTCCGCTAAAAACTTCGAGGAGTGAGCAGACCGCGAGCTGCATCTCAGCTACGTCAACTTGGCCGCCCCGTAGCGAGGCCCCGGACCTTTGCTCGATATGAGTTCCGCACGAACAGGAGGCGCCAGTGGCGCCTCCGTCGTGAGCCAGGACTGTCCGAAATAGCGAGTAAAGGTCCGGGGCCTCGCTACGGGGCGGCCTGGGATGGTTATTAGAGATGCAGCACGCGGTCGCGGATCTCCTCGGTTCGACCCTGGTTCCAGAACTGGGTACCGATGTAGCCGCACGTACGACGGGCGACGTTCATCTTCTCCTGGTCACGATTGCCACAGTTGGGGCACTCCCACACCAGCTTGCCGTCATCCTCGACAATCTTGATCTCACCGTCGTAGCCGCACACCTGGCAGTAGTCGCTCTTGGTGTTGAGCTCGGCGTACATGATGTTGTC
>CABUGI010000100.1 GCA_902491055.1 uncultured Collinsella sp.
AGGTTTTTGCGCATGCAGCGGTTCATGAGCAGCGGACGGCCCCTCGGGTCCAGATACAGGATGCCCACGGGAATCACGTTGATGGTCTCGATCGTCGAGAACATGGTGATATCCTCCTGGCGGTTACGGACGTCCATCAAGAGCGCCGCGATGGAACGGAACAGGAAAAACGCTCCCTCTGCGATAAGGACCGTGGTCCACGCCGAGCCCATGGCAAAAACCACCGGCGGTGTAACGGTGACAACAAGCAGCAGCTCGACCAGCATGACGGGGCGACGATAGCGCACCATAAGCACCACGCCGTAGGCAAAGATCACGGCATTGAGCCACAACGCTCCGCCCATTGCCCTGGCGCAAACGTCAAGCGGCGCCACCAGATATGAGCCAGACGACGCGAACAAGATGAGCGCCGAAATAACTAGGTGAAGCACAAGGCTCGCCTCGTAGGCACAAATCACCTTACGGTTATAGGACGAGCGGCGCGATGCGATGAGCGGGACGTGGATAGTCTGCAGACACGCAGCCAGGGCAAAGACAACATCGAGCGCAACGATTTGGGGAAGAATGAGCGAAATCTGCATCGTCACTCACCCGCCCTCGGCATCAAGACGATCATGCGCAGCTGGCCGGGCTCGCCCTCAAGGCGGTATGCCACGTTGCGCCCTTGCAGAGCGCTATCGAGCTCTTGCGCAGCGGGCGTCTGCGAAAGATCTGCATCATCGTTGGAAAAAAGCGTGGCGCGTAGCTCGACACTGCATCGGTCATGGTCGCCCAAGTGATACATAAGCGCCGGATGGTCGGTGGTGTAGGCAAAAAACGCAAAGTCATACACGCAGTCGTACAGGGCGCTTACCGTACTGGCGTGCATCGGGCGCCGTATGGCGATAATCGAGGCGCAATCGATATCGATGGTGCGCAGGTCGCTTGCGAGCTCGTTGGCAATGAGCTGAATGCGGTCGCGATCAAAACCGCTCTCCCCGTGCTGTGCCAACGTGAGCGACCCCTTGCGCTTGCAATAGGCGACGAGCATCTTGGCGCGCTGCAGCATGCGGTAACGCTCGTGCGAAGACGATTCATCGGTCAACGGCGGCAGCGAGCTCAGCAGGTCGTACATCCCTTCGAGCGCGCGGGCAAGCGCCTGGTCCACGTCTTGGACCAGCAAGGTCTCGGCCTCTTGGTCTGCCAGGTGCGTCTTAAGGTCGTAGTCGGCGGCGAGCAGCTCATTTTGACGCTGCAGCTCCATACGACGATGTGCCAGTTCACGGTTAAGCTCGTTGAGATCCGACACGTCTTGGGCAAGCAGGGCCGATCCGCCCAGCAGTGGAAAGGCACGGTACATCACATCGGGATTGGACTTCACGGCAAAGGCATGGGCATGCCCGTGTTCCTGGGCTCGCAGCTCTTCGCACACGCCCGCCGGCATTGGCTTTGACACCGGCGTGGCATAGACCTCCTGCAGGTCGCGCGTTAGAACTTTGAGGTCAAGCGGCAAGGTGTCGAAGATGCCGGCGATGTCGTGATATGACGGAATGACACCGCAATCGAGACAGATTTCCATCGCCACCACGCACAAGACGCAATAGATGAGCGAAAAGTTGAGCCTCCATGCCCAGGGCACGCGCAACGCATATGAGATGGCAAAGAACGCGCCGCCCAGCAGCACGAGCGCCGCCGTGCCCGAGAAACGTTGGATGCGAAAGGACGAGGACCGGCCCACCAGGATAAAAAAGGCCACAAAGTTAAAGGCCGTCCACACGAGGACGGCGAAATAACCCCAGCCGTACGTGTAATCGTTGCTCCAGGTGTCGCTTGTACGGTCAAAGTGGAAGACCTGCTGGTGAAAATCGTTGGTGAGAACAAATCCGATAAGCAGGATAGCCACAATCCACAGCGCAGCACAGTAGCGGCGACCCAGGCGGTGTTGCTCCAGGCCCGCAAGGCGCAAACCACACAACTGGTAGAGCAGCGGAATGAGCGTCATGGGCACGTAGTACAGGTACCACAGCACGGTGGCATAGAACGGCGTGAACGACTTGTACTTGAGAATGACTTCGATCATCCACAGGGCGCAGATGGTGGCGACGGCAACAAGGCGGCGGCGCAGCACATAGTCCAAACAGCGCAGATAGACCGATACGCCCCAGATCGAAAATGCAATTGCGGCAACAAGCAACGGCAGAGAGCTCGAATGGACGAGCGCATCCACGACCTCTTCGGACACCTCGCTATAGGCGGGCACGGCGTTAGAAAGTTTGGGGTCGAAGGCGAACAGCGCCGGCAAGACTGCCAAAAGCATGAGGATCATCGCGGTGATGACACCGGCGATAGCAAAGACGCGGTGGCGGTACACCTGATGTGTTATGCCAACAAGGAATCGCGGCATGGCGAAGAGCCTGCCGCCCCTGGGATCCGCCACGGGTGCGGATCGGGCGGCCGCGTTGCCGATATGTCGCTCGCGGGTACCCATAGTGCTTTTAGTGTACCGACAGATGGGTCGAAAAAGCGGGCCGCATGTCCCAAAATCCGCAGACGGCAAGGCGCCCGGCGAGCATTAACTACTCGCCGGGCGCCTTGGTTAGGAGACTCTGAAGTTGAGTGTCTCAGCTTCCTTAGGAAAGGTCCTCACCATTAGAAGCAATAACTTTCTTGTACCAGTCGAAGCTCTTCTTTTTGGAACGCTTGAGGGTACCGTTGCCGGCGTCGTCGCGATCCACATAGATAAAGCCGTAGCGCTTGGACATCTCGCCCGTACCGGCGGATACCAGGTCGATCGGGCCCCAGGTGGTGTAGCCCAGCAGGTCAACGCCGTCCTCGGTCACCGCATCGCGCATCGCGGCGATATGCTGGCGCAGGTAGTCGATACGGTAGTCGTCGTTGATGGAACCATCCTCCTCGACAACATCCTTGGCGCCCAGGCCGTTCTCAACCACAAACAGCGGCTTCTGATAACGGTCGTACAGGTCGTTGAGCGTAATGCGGAAGCCCAGTGGATCGATGGCCCAGCCCCACTGGCTCTTCTGCAGGTAGGGGTTCTTGGCGCCGGCGAAGGCGTTACCCTGGGTGCGCTCGACATCGGGGTTATTGGCACCGGCGGAGCAACGGGTGCTGTAATAGCTAAAGCTGATGAAGTCGACGGTGTTAGTGGCCAGGATCTCGCGGTCCTCGTCCGTCATGCCCACATCGATGCCTAGACGCTCGAGCTTCTTGACGGCATAGGCCGGGTAGTAGCCACGGCTCTGAACGTCGACGAAGAAGTAGTTGTCCTGATTGTCGAGCTGCGCCTGGCGCACATCGCCCGGGCGGCAGCTGTAGGGGTAGTAGCTACCTGCGGCGAGCATGCAGCCGATCTTGACCTCGGGGTCGATCTCGTGGGCAATCTTGGTTGCCCAAGCGCTGGCGACGAGCTCGTTGTGGGCGGCCAGGTACTCGACGGCCTCCTTGTTCTCGCCTTCCTCAAAGACCAGACCGGCACCCATAAACGGCAGGTGCAGAATCATATTGATCTCGTTGAAGGTAAGCCAGTACTTCACCAGGCCCTTGTAGCGGGTGAAGATCGTGGTCGCGAGGTTCTTGTAGAAGTCGATGAGCTTGCGGTTGCGCCAGCCGCCGTACTCCTTGATGAGGTGAATCGGGCAGTCGAAGTGCGTGATGGTCACGAGTGGCTCGATGCCGTGCGCCTGACACTCGCGGAACACGTCCTCGTAGAAGGCCAGGCCAGCCTCGTTGGGCTCGGTCTCGTCGCCGTTGGGGAAGATGCGGGTCCACGCCAGGCTCATGCGGAAGGTCTTAAAGCCCATCTCGGCAAAGAGGGCGATGTCCTCCTTGTAATGGTGATAGAAATCGATGCTGGTCTGCGCGGGATAGTAATAGCCGTCCTCGAAGTCGAGCATTTTACGCTGGCCGGAGACCACCGCATAGCGCTCGGGGCCGTGCGGAGCCACGTCCACGTTGGCAAGGCCGCGGCCGTCCACGTTATAGGCGCCCTCGCACTGGTTGGCAGCTGTCGCGCCGCCCCACAGGAAGTCATTGCGGAAAGCCATGTATCAACCCCTTCGCACGCTGTTTGTCGTGGTTTCAGTATCCCCGCAAATAGGGCCTCGCTCAACGACAGCGACGCAGGCCGATACTTCTTTTCGCACGCAGGTGCTCGACAGCCGCCCCGTCTGACACTTTTTGATACCCGCCTGCCAACCGCCACAAAGGGGACAGGCACCTTTGTGGCGGTTGGGGGCGGTTTGTCTCGATCTGTAACAGGTAGGCAGCCAAAACCGGGCCTGATGTTACAGATCGAGATTGTTCGGTCAGCTTCTGCAGTTTGTCTAAATCTGTAACAGGTAGAGACGATTTAGCCCGCTAGATGTTACAGATCGAGACAGAAGATTCTAGTCGCAGGTGATGTCGAGGTTTTTGCCGATGAGACCTACGTAGCCGCCCTCGGCAGCCTTGGGGCTGTCGGCGTGGCAGAGGACCCACTTGTCGGCCTTCCAGTAGCAGTAGCTGTCACCGGTGGCAGGCATGTCGGCTGCGGCCTCGGGGCGCGGGCCGTTGGTGCCCGCCGGCAGCGCCACCATCACCTGGAAGCCGCCTTCGTCGACCATGCAGGGCGTATAGTGGAGCGTGGTGTTGAAGACCTCAACAACCGTACCCGCCGGCACGCGGAACGCCTTGACGCACGCGGTGTCGAGCTTGCCGTCCTCGATCTCCCAGCGATGCGCCACGAGCAGAATAAAATCGCGGGCGCCCAGGTTAAACTCGCTGGCGCGGTGGTACTCCAGGCAGTTGAGACGCGTGTTGTGGCCGTTGCACCAGCCGAGCTGGAAGGGACGGCCGCCAAACATGAGAAAGCCCAGTTTATCGGCATCCTTGACGCCCTCGAGCTCCGGCGCGCTTGCAACGTACTTGCTGCCCTCGGGAATGGGCGTGGCAGAGAGTGCCTCGAGCACGGGCGACGTGAGCTCGGACGGGACGTCATCCCAAACGTTGCCATAGGATTTGAACTCGGGATCGTTGACAGAGTAGATATGCATGTTCACTCCTGTTCGTAAATGTGACTATACGAACATTCTAGAACAAACATGAGCGATTTTGAACGCTCGTCCCGACCAATCAACAAAAAGGCGCCCCCGCATAAGCGAAGGCGCCCAATGCGCTCGTTTTGGGCGATAAAGCTCTTACGCCTGCTGATAGTGCAGGTGTTTCTCGTCGATATCGGCCAGGTCGCGGTCGAGGTAGCGGCGCGCAAGCCAGTTGGCCATGGGGAGGTTCTGGTCCAGGTAGTTACCGCATTCCTCGGGAGCGGCACCGGGGACATCGCCCTCAAAGTCGGCGACAAACTCAAACAGCTCGCGGACGAGCGGCAAGATCTTCTCGCTCGTCAGCTCGCCAAAGACAACCAGGTAAAAGCCCGTGCGGCAGCCCATGGGCCCAAAGTAGACAATGCGGCTCGACCACTCGGCATGGTTGCGGAGGAACGTCGCGCCCAGGTGTTCGATGGTGTGGCACTCGGCCGTGTTCATGACCGGCTCCTTGTTGGGCGTGGTCAGGCGCAGGTCAAACGTGGTGACGACGGCACCGGTCGCCGGATCGCGGTCGATGCGGCTCACATACACGCCGGGCTCAAGCAGCAGATGATCAACGGAAAAGCTGGCGATGCGCTCCATGGCAGATCCTCTCGATAGTCAAATTGGGACGGGGCTCTTTTAGCTGGTTCGAATGGTCGCACCAATCATACCAGTCAAAAAAGCCCCGTCCCAAAAAGACAACTTAGCCAAGGACACTGGCCATACGCGTCTTGAACTCGGACAGGAAGCGCGGAGCATCCACGGTCAGTGCCACAAGCGCGCTCTTGTCCGGATCGGACAGGCGGCGCTCATCGCAGATGGTGCGACCGCGGTACTCGCCCAGCAGATCAACACGCAGGTTGCAGCCGAGCGCACCTACGAGCGTGGGGTCGATCGCCACGGCAACGGCCAGCGGATCGTGCAGCGCGCAACCACCCAGGTAGGGTGCGTTCATCTCGTACGAGCCAATGTAGTGCTCGACCATGCTCGCAAATGCGCAGCCAGCCATAGTGCCCGAGCCCGTCCAGCCGGCAACGTCGCGGCGTGTGAGCACCACGCGATGCGTCACGTCCAGGCCCACCATGGTGAGCTTGCGACCTGAGCGCAGCACCGCGTCGGCTGCCTCGGGGTCGCTCGCCATATTGGCCTCGGCACCCGCGCTCACGTTGCCGGGCACGGTAAGGGCGCCGCCCATCACGACCACGCGGCCGATGGACATCATCGCCGCCGCATCGCGCTCCAGGGCGAGCGCCAGGTTGGAGAGCGGGCCAGTCGCTACGTAGACCAGATCGGGACCATAGGTGCGCGCGGCATCGATCAGATAATCGACCGCAGCGTTGCCGTCGGCCGAGGTCGCCCCCACCGGCTCGTAGGGCGACGCGGGCACGCTCGCGCCGCCGATGCCGTTCTTGCCGTGAATGAGCGCGGTGGACGCCGGCGGCGTATAGGGCTCAGTCGCCTGCAGAGGACGGTCGGCACCCAGGTACACCGGAACCTCGGGGCGACCCAGCAGATCGAGCACCGCCAGGCAATTGTGCGCCGATTGCTCGACGCGCACGTTGCCAAAGCACGTGGTGATGCCCACGAGCTCCACCTCGGGGCTCGCGATGGCATAGGCCAGCGCCATCGCATCGTCCACACCCATATCCAGATCAAGGATCAGCTTCTTGATTGCCATTGTTCTACTCCGCTTCTCCGTCT
>CABUGI010000101.1 GCA_902491055.1 uncultured Collinsella sp.
CTTGCGTTTGGCGGTCAGCCGTCGGCGCGCTTACACCAACATTTCCGACGCGATCCCTGTACCAGATCGTGCGCCGTGGAGGCGGCGAGCAACCGCGCCAGGTTGCAGCCGCCGTCGAGGGTTCCTACCGAGAGGAGAAGCCCAAACGCCGCGGTCTGCTGGGTGCGCTATTTGGGAAGTAGGGGAGTAGCACCGGTTGTTGCCGTAAGGTGATGGCCGGGGGTGCGGGGCAGCTCTCAGAAGTGCGGGCTGCCGTCTGATTGTTTGAGGGTGCCAGATGTAAATAAACAGTGGAGCGGCTGCAAAAGAGCCTCCTCACTGGGTAAAATCAGGTTGTGCCGCGGAACCCGCTCCTCAGCTAGTCACACTTCGGAAGCGCGGGCAACGCAGGTATTATCGTCTAAAGGGCCGGCTGCAACCGGCCCTTTTCTGTGGCAGCCAATGGACCCACATCAGACGAAGGCCGCGTCTTTGCCTGTCAGGTCACGCTCGCCAGCCACGGCTAGAATGTCGTTGCCGGCGTCCATGACCGGTATTGTTTCGTAGCGTGCGTCGCAACCGCGAGTGCGCCTGCGACGGCTGCGGTGGCTTCGGTCGCAACGTGCTGCTACCCTTGCGTTTCGCCATTGGTCGCTTCGTTGATGGCGCGGTACTCGGCGCTTAGTTCGCGCGCCAGCTCTTCCTTGCTTGGAAGATACGGCAGGTATTTGGCGGCAAACACTTGGTCGTTGTCTTCGGGCAGCGTGTACTCGACAATCGAATCGCTTTTGTCCGCGCAGAGCACGATGCCTATGGGCGGATTGTCGCCTTCGTTCATGAGCTCGCGCGTGTAGTAGTTCACATACATTTGCATCTGGCCCAGGTCCTGATGCGTAAGGTCGTCCGTCTTAAGGTCGATGAGCACGAAGCAGCGCATCAGATAGTTGTAAAAAACAAGGTCAATATAGAAATGGCGCCCATCAAAGGTGATGCGCTTTTGGCGCGCCTCGAAAGCGAAACCACGGCCAAGCTCCAGCAGGAACTTCTGAAGATGCGTGATGAGCGCCTGCTCTAGATCGCTCTCGCGAAACGCAGTATCGTCCGAGAAACCTAAAAACTCCAGTACATATGGGTCGCGGATGATATCCTCGGGGCGACGAGCCGGGGCGCTCTTTTGGATTTCCTGGGTGACGGCCTCCTTGTCCTTGCTGGCAAGTAGGCGCTCGCGGAACATGGTGTTGATCTGGCGTTCGAGCTGACGCGTGCTCCAACGAGAATCGGCGCATTCGTTCATGTACCATGTTCGAGCATCAGGGTCGGTTATACGCGATAACCTGCGGTAATGTGTCCAATTCAATTCGGAACGCAGCGCGTTCCGAATTGGGAACGCAAGATAAAACTGACGCATGTATCTTAAGCTTCTGGCGTTGAAGCCTCTGCCAAAATCCTTAGTCAATCTAACGGCAAGTTCGTCGATCAGTGCATCGCCATACTTGGCGCGCTCCTCTCCGCCCTGTTCATCAACAATACTCTTGCCGATCTCCCAATATGCCTCAACCATCGCAAAGTTAACGGCGGTATAGGCCTTGTCGCGAGCGGCGTTGAGAATCGAGGAGACCTGCTTGTAAAAACCTTCGGGCACGATTGCCGATTCTCCACGGTTTACTAGTTCACCCATCACTGTCGCCCCACTTTCCTCTTGTGGAATGCATCTTTAACGCATTTAGTTTAAAGCCTCGCGCGGACACGAATTGCTATGTTGTCTGGCACCTTCGCATGGGAGCCTTGCGGTGGTTAAAATGTGACCATAGAGGCAGTTTTAGCGAACCCCACGGGAGTGACGCGTATGGACAACAACACGCTGCTATTCCAGGACAAAGGTTCGGGTAGGTTTAAAGACGTCAAGATCTACCCTAACCGTATTGAGGTGCTCAAGAAGGGTACGTTTGGTGGCAAGCACACCGAGATTGTCTATCTTAAGGACATCACGGGGGTCAACAGGATCAAGGGCCGCGACGTTTTCCTACGTAACAGGCTGTTGACTGCCTGTGTCTTTAGCCTGAGCAGCCGTGCGAAGGCTCAGGAGTTTGTTAACGCGCTGAACATGGTGATGTAGCCCATGGCGGCGTTCGGGCCAAGGTAAAAATCGGGGGCACAGAACGGTGTCCTGCGCCCCTCATTAAATCGATGTGTCCAAAAGGGCCGGCTGGCCTAATCGTCAACGTCTCCGTTGTCTTCGCGGTCATTTGCAAGCATTGCTGCGCCGGCGACCGTCGTCGCCACGGCGGCAGCGGCGAGCCCGGCGGCAATGCCGGAGCCGTCGCCCGTGTCGGCGAGTTTTCCGGTCGAGCCCTTGCTCTTGTTGCCGCCGCCGTTCTTGTCGGCGCCGTCTGCGTTGGAACCCGTGCCGCTACCGGTGCCGCCTGCGCTGCCCGAGGCCGCTACGGTAAAGCTTGCGGCTCCATCGCTGGCGAGCGTGTAGCTCTGCGCCGCGTCGCCCAAGAGACCGTTCACGCGCACCCAGTACGTTCCCGCGGTAAATGCCTCGCCCTCGGCCATCGCCGTTCCCGGAGCGCCGTTCGCGTCGTGCACAAACTCGAGCTGGGCCGTGCAGGCATCGGTTTCGAGCTTGCCCTCGAGTGATGCCGCAATCTTGGCGCGCACGTCTTCGCCGGCCTTAAGGCCTTCGAGTCCCTCAAAATGGGGCGTCAGCGCGCGTGGATCGATATCGATGGGCACGGAGCCCCGCAGCTCCGTAACGGTCTCGTTGCCCAAGGCGTCGACATCCACATATTCGATGGCAAACGCATGGCCCGAAGCTGCCACGTTGAGTACGTTGCTGCTGTCGACGAGGCGGAAATGACCCTCGCCAACGGTCTTGCCATCTTGGAATGAGGCATCGCTCAGCGAGTCGCCGTACGTCATGCGCATGCGGGTCGGGAGATAGTACGGGAGATAGTACGAAGCCGTCTGCTTGTGCTCCGTATCGTAATTGCGCTGATAGATGCTCCGGGCCAGCGCCGCATCAACAAAGTCGGATGCGATGATGCCAATGTGCTTGAGGTAATCTGACTTTGTATCCTCGATGCCGCTGGGATTGATGTACGGGCTCTTATACAGATGCTCGTTGACTACTCGTGCCGAGGTAAAAGGATTGCCTCCGTGCGACAAGCCCGTGCAGCTGGTGTAGTTGATAGACCAGCAACGCTCCAGGACTTTCTCCTTGGCCCCGTTATCGTCCTCGACATCTACCTCGTTGCGCGTGCGCCCGGTCGTTTCCTTCAGCGCATTATCGACCCAGCTGAGCTTGTCGGTTCCCGTGAGTTTGTACTTGTCCTGGGCGTATACCTTGGTGCAATAGGGCTCTTTGTCGCCTGTTTCCCCCGCGGCTTCAAAGCCCCGCGCGTCTTGGACGAGACACATGGAACTGCTGTCGGTGTGCGCTGCGATTTTGTTATCCCATTCGGTGAGGTCGAGTCCCCACGTGTGGCCGCTTACGCTGTCGCCGTCGAGTCCAAATCGACGTAGCAGGACGATCTTTCCGCGCACCTCGCCCAGTGTGGGAACGCGGCTCGACGTATAGAACAGTTTGGGGTTGTCGTCCAAAACCTTGGCGAAAGCCGTCGTAACACTTTCGTCGGTAGCCTCGTCGTTGCCTCGTGATACAAGCATGATGAGCGCTTCTGTCGGGTTTTCGTTCAAAAACGTTTTGAAGTAGCCTATGACATCGGAAAGATGCAAAAAGTACGCGTCTTTTTTGAGCAGGTAGTACATCCCATGGTCGATGCCAGGGTTGTCGCCCTTTCCGAGACGGATATCAAAATAGCGAATGCCTTCGAGCAGCTGCGTGGGAATGTAATCCTGCTGGCATTTTACTTGCGAGGATTGGGGCTCAGTGTCGTTGTCCACGCTGCAGGTGCCCGAATCGTGCGTACCCGGGATGCTCAGCTCGTCGAGGAACTTGTTGTCCTCGACGTATTTCATCCAACATGGCCCATCGACGTAGCTGCTGTACGTGATCCAGTCGAGGCTGCTAACCGTGGCATCGTTCTTTTTCATATCGTAACCGATAAGTTCGAGCTCCCACGGAATGCTCTTACTCTTACTCTTATGACAGATCTTATTGTTGTCCTGGTCTTCGCCGTTCGATTCTATTGCCAGGTACTTAATGTCTTTTTTCTCGGTTTCTTTCTCGACCGTGCGGTCTCGGATGATATAGGTTCCGTTTGATTGACGCTCGAACGCAAAAGCGCGGCTGGGCTTGTTGTCATACTCGCCGCTCCATACGTGGATGACCTTTCCGTCTTTGTCCGAGTCGCCATCGACCGACCAAATGCTGTAGCCCGTCTTTTTATGCTCTTCGAAATTGAGCAAGGTGCGGATAGCATACCAGTTTGTATCGTCATTCTTGGTCGTTACGTTCTCAAGGATGAGCTTGCTGGACGTGCCGTCATTAAACAGATGGCAGACGTTGCCGATGACGTTGCCGTCTTCGTTAACGCTTGCGGTACGAAAATAGCCCGCGGGGCGAAGGCGAATGACGAAATTGTCGAGGCTGACTGCTGGCCCGGCCGTGCCGTCCGCAAAGGCTGCCCGCGGGCTAATGCCCAGCATGGCGGTTTCGGGCAGGCTTGCAAGTGGCGACAACGCCGCGAGCCCAAGGCCCAACGTAAATGCTCGGCGGCTGATGGCGTGATGTTCGGTCATAACTTCTCCATTCGCAGAGTGCGGTTATGCGATAGTTTTGGTCACTATACTGCTCAGATGTTTAAAGATGCTGGTTTAATTGCCTGCGCGGCACAATAAATCGGCGGGCGGACGTGTTGGGGCGTTTGTCGTTTTCGTACTGTTGCCACATTTGGAGCGGTTCCGGCGTCCGGCATCCTCGCGTTCGTTGGCTACAGGCATAAGAAAGGGAGGGTCGGTTTACCGGCCCTCCCTGGGTACGAAGCGCTGGGGTACCGTCGCTTGTTTGCACTGCGCCCGTGTTTCCCGCTGCGCTCGCCAGTCGCTTAACGCTTGATCTCGATATCGTCGAGCTTGACGTCCATGGCCTCGGTCTTGGCCTCGGCGATGTCGTCGGCAAATTCCAGGGACTTCATCATGGTCTCGACGGCGTCCTTGTGCTCCTCGACGTTGTCGATGCGCACATACACACTGCCGCCGTCAACGTCGGCGAAGTATTCGGTCGTTACGCCGCCCGAGTGCGTGAAGTAGGCACTGCGCCAGGTCTTGCCGTTGTACTTAACGGGATCGCTCTCGGTCCATCCAGAGTTGGCCTTCCACTTTGCCTCGTAGTCGAACAGCTCGTCGGCGTTCTTGTCAGGATCGAAGACGGGGATGAAGCGGTCGCTGGCGTGCTCGCTCTCGGTGAACTTAAACTGGGCCCTGTCGGCGGTGTCGCCTGCGACGTCGGTGATCTCGACGCCCTCGGGGACCTCGACCTTAAACCAAATGAAGTCGGTCCTCATATCCACGGCTGGCTTTTCCGCTCCACCGCCACCACTGCTGCCGGTAGCGCCGCCGCTGCCACCGCAACCCACCAAGGCAACCGCGGCAAAGAGACTGATGCAGAGGGTGAGAATCGCAAAGGCCTTCTTTTTCATGGTCGTGTCCTCCTCGATCTGTAATCGTCCATGGATTACCTGCCTTTACTGTACGCGTGGACGGCTCCTTCGGGTGGGCCATGTGTCCCATTCTGAGGGCCGGATTTGCGCCGTTAAGTGGCAATATACACGGGCGCAAAAGAGGGGAGGGCCGGTGCTGTCGGCTCTCCCCGGGGTTGGGCGCCCGGTGTTTTAAAGGGACGCGTGTACGCGGGCATTGCCCCAACAGGTTCCTTGTTTATAGATATGCCCCAGTTTGTGACGTCCGGAAGTCCCGAAAGGCGGGCCATGTTTCTCATGTTTGCGGCGCCGACGCCTATCGTTCGTCATAGAAATCCGCGATGACCAGGTGCGCTGACGCTTATGTACTTATGGGCTAGACTAAGCACCATTATGTGATCGATGCGGTCGGTCGGCGGTTGCCGCCCGACCGATGTATATGACTTGAAGGTGCGTGCGTATGAGCCAAGAGATGATGGACAAGACCTGCCGCGGGTTTGCCGAGGCGCTTGCCGCGCGCGAGCCGGTTCCCGGCGGTGGCAGCGCGAGCGCCTTTGTAGGTGCGCTGGGCGCCTCGCTTTGCGGAATGGTTGCCCGCTATGGGGCGACAAACCCCGCGCTTGCCGATCGCGCAGACGATCTGACGCGCGCGTTTGCCCAGGCGGATGAGTTGGCGCAGGAACTTGTGGGTCTGGTTGCCGAGGACGTTCGTGCCTACGGGCAGGTGTCCGCTGCGTACGGTATTCCGCGTGAGGACCCGGCCCGACCGGCTGCGA
>CABUGI010000102.1 GCA_902491055.1 uncultured Collinsella sp.
AAAGGGCGGAGGCGGGGCATGCCCCGCCTCTTACACCACATCTCTGTGCGCTACCGAAATGGATACATTACTCTGAGCTTTCCGACCACCAGAATAATCTACGATTGTCCATTAACTAACACTTTTACAGTCACTCATCCTGCATTTTCGCAATCTTAAACCCCTCCAAACGCTCAAATCACGTCTGAAGGGGTCGATTTTGCTGCGACTAAATTAGTCACAGTACTCATATTTGGCTTTTTTGACCACCGAGTCACGGGAAGGCACCAATACAGCTCCCCGGGACAGCTCGGCTATTCGACGATTGGTGCTCCGTGGCCCCAAGAACCTTCCATACCGCACACGGTCGAGGCAAACCCGGCAGCAAAGTCGAGCGCGCGCTCGATGGCCTCGGCGCCGTCCTCGCCACGCTTGGCGGAATCGAGATAGCACATCAAAAACGAGGTGAGGAACGAGTCGCCCGCCCCCATGGTGTCCTTCATGTCCGTTACCGGTTTAGCCAGCTGGCGGTAATAACGATCGCCGTCGTAAGCAATGCAGCCCTCGGCGCCCGCCGTAGCCGACACAAAACGCGGACCCAAGCCCTTCACCCATGCCAGACGCTCGCGAATCTCGTCCTCACTCGCGGCATCCGCCGCACTAAAGAAAGCAAAATCGACGTAGGGCGCAATCTGCTCGTAGTACTCGTCGGTGGAGTCGTCCGAAAAGTCAAAAGAGACCGTGACGCCCGCAGCCTTCAGCTTGGGCAGCTCGCGCTCGGTAAAGCAATAGTTGCCCGAATGAACCACATCGAACTGCTTCATGTACGCAAGGTCAAAGCGATCGAGGACATAGCGCGCATCGCCACGGATACCGCCCTCGTTGGAGCCAAGGAAGACACGGTCACCGTCAACGACGGTCACGCGAGCCGCTCCGTTCTCGCCAATCATCTGCTCGCACTTGTCAAGCTCGATACCCTCATCCTCGAGGCTTGCAATGACATGCTCGGCAGCGGCATCATTGCCAAAAATGCCCATGTATGCGGAGCGTGCGGCACCGCATTTCTTGGCATAAACGGCGAAGTTCACCGCATTGCCGCCAGGATACATGGTGTGGATATGCTCATAGCGATCGACGACGTTGTCGCCAAATCCGAGCGCGTTAACGTTAAATGCCATGGCCTTTGTCCCTTCTAGTACTCGACAACACCCATATAGCGACGGAAATCGGGATCGTGATCAAACACCTTGCCGCGTGCAGCACGCAGCTCGCAGTTCATGGCGTAGAACAGCACCGGGTCCAGATAGGCACGGACGCTCGCCGGCACGGCTTCCATACCGTACTCCTTGGCATCGAGCACCATCAGCGTATCGGTATGCGTCTTAAGGAACGCCAGGGCGCGCTCGTCCATAGCGCGGCACTCGCTGGAGCCCATCTGCAGGAAGTAAAAAAAGCCATCCTGAGTAGCCTCGAAGGGGCCATGGAAGTACTCGGCAGAGTGGATGTAGCTGCAGTGCTGCCACTGCATCTCCATAAGAGAGCAGATAGCGAAACCGTAGGTCTGGCTAAAGTTGGGACCGCTGCCCAGAATATAGAAGAACTCGTGCTCCTGGCAAAGCTTGGCAAAACGATCGCCCAGCTCGGCATTTACCTTCTCGCGTGCCGGGGGAAGAATCTTATCCATCTCGGCGATACCGGCATACATATCGGCAAGATCGGCGTAGCCCTCCTGCTGATCGAGCAGCTCGGCCGCAAGCGACAGCGAAATACCAGCGGGGACCTCGGCCTGCGGCACGCCCTCGCCCCACGGGTAGACCCACGTGGTCCACTTGCCGGAGTCAATCTTGGATCCAGCGTTGTCGGTCTGGGCGATCACCGTAGCACCGGCAGCAAGGGCAATCTCGCAGCCCTCGACGACCTCGGGGGTGTTGCCACTGTGGCTACAAGCGATGACCAGGGACTTCTCGCCCAGACGACGCGGACGCATGATATCGAACTCGCGAGCCGTATAGATATACGAAGTGAAGGTGGTTGCCTCGCGCTGCAGAAGCTCATGAGCCGGGATCAAATCGATCATGGAGCCACCGCAAGCAATCCAGTAGACGCTGTCGAACTTGCCCTTCTCGGCAATTGCCTCTTTGATCAGATCGTGTGCGTTCATATCCAGTTCCTTTCTTGTTTGGCCCGCAATCAATGACGTTGGTTGCGTGGCCGATGGTTGTTTTAGTCAATCAGATATTTCTCGAATGCGGCCATGTTCTTGGCATCTGCCGCCGCCGGGTCATCGTAGTAACGACCGTCCGTGATTTCCTGGCCCAGCATGCCGTCGAAACCATGGGCGTTGAGTGTGGCGACGAAGGCGTCCATATCGTGCTTGCCATCGCCCCACACCAGATGGCCATACGGGTCACCGTCGATAAAGTGCATCTCGTGAATTGCCCCATCACCAAAGGCGGCAAACCAGTCCTCGAGCGTCTCGCCTGCAACGCCCATCGCGGTTGTATCAACCATGGGCTGTAAGTACGGGCTCGCGACCTCGTCAATCATGCGCTTCGCATCGGAAACCGTCGTCACAAGGTTGCTCTCCTCGGGACGCAGGCTTTCCATCGTAAGCACCAGACCGTGCTCGCCGGCATACTCCGCCAGAATGGACAAGTGCTCGCGGCTGCGCTTCCAGGCTTCCTCGCGGTCCTCGTCCCAGTCGCCCCAGCCCGAGTTGATGGACATACGGTCGCACCCAAGTACCTCGGCAAGCTCAATGCCGTGCTTAAAGTACGCCAGGCTGCGCTGTTCATGCAGCGGTTTGCGTGCGCAATACTGCCAAGGATAGACAACATTCTCGGGGCACAGAGTACGATACCTAAGCCCACGATCTGCAGCCTTTTTCGCCAAGACCTCAGCCTCAAAGTAGCCCGTATGGTCGAGCGTCACATGCGGCTCTGCACACCACAGCTCAATGGACTCAAAGCCCAAGCGCTGCTGCACATCAAGGAAGTAATCGAGCGACCACATGATGTAGTGGATATTCATGCCCGCAATCTGTTCGCGGTGCAGCGTCGGTTTGGATTCAGACATCTTATGCCTCCTTATTTCGATCGAACACGATTTGTCCGTCCGACATCGTCATATCAACCGCAAGATCGCGTGCGTCGCGATAATCGAGGTCGAACACATCCCGATCGAGCACGCAGATATCGGCAAGCTTGCCAACCTCAAGCGTACCCAGCTCGTCTTCGCGCATCAGATCGTACGCGCCCCCGGCAGTCCAAGCGCGCAAGAGCTCGACAAGCGTCAGCGTGTTGACCTCATTCACGGGCAGTCCGTCGGCGAAGAATCCGCCGCACGCGCTGTAGATTGACTCGCCCAGGCTCGGAATCAGCAGCGGCAGATCCGTGCCGCAGCACACTGTGCATCCGGAATCTTCCATGCCGCGGCGATTCCAGCTGTGCAAAAGTCGCGTCTCGCCAATTTGTCGACGCATCATCGACAGGCAATCCTCGCGCCGGTCCAGCGTCAGAATCTGCGGATAGACCTCGCAAATTCCACCTAACTTGCCAAACTCGACAAGATCGGTCGGGTCAGAGTTCTCGAGATCGGTAATCGCATGGCGGCGAAGCATCCGTCCATGCTCGTCTCGAGGCAGCGAGGCATAGAGTGCCACGGTGCGGCGAACGGCGCCATCGCCCTGGCAATGCAAGGAATACCGGAAGCCATCAGCATCAATTGCACGCAGCTCGTTCTCAATCAGATCCCACTCTGGCTCCTCGACGACCGTCTTGCCGGCAGCGCCCGCATCGGCCGTGTCCTCATAGGGGTCTATCATCTCGGCAAGCCCCACCCATACGCCGCGATCGGTCATACGGTTGAAGCCAGAAAAACGAACGAACGGTCCCCGGAAGCGCTCTCGCGCCTCGCGGGCATATGCCAGATTTGCACCGGCGCCCACCGGCTGCGACATCATAGAGACGCGAACCGTCAGCTCACCAGATTCCTCACGGCGAGCCATTTCGTCGGCAAAGCCGTAGTAGTCATCAAACGCCATTTCCTTGATGGCGGTAACGCCGCGCTCGTTAAGCATGCTCATGTAGTCCGAATACCCGGCACGCACCTCGGGCAGCGCGAGGAAATCGCTCATCATGCGCCAGATCTTCTCGGCATAGCACGCCTGGGGTGTAAAGCCGTATCGCGCACTGGCGGCAGCATTGAGAACGCAGGTCTCCGCACCCGGTGTAAAGCAGACGACAGGGATATCGCCAAAACAATCGTCAAACACAGCTGCCGTATTTGCGTTCTCGGCATCCGATGCCAACGTTTCGGGTAGGTTGTGGCCAAAAGCCGCCGCGCAATCCGGATGATCTTCTTTCCATGCACGCAAGAGCGACACAGCCTCTTTGGCATCAGCGATGCCGGACAGATCAGACCCCAACGTCCGCAGCGCCCAACCTGTATAGAAGGTATGCACATCGATCAGGCCGGGCATGACAGTGCGGTCGCCCAGGTCAACTACCTCGTCCGCCTGGGTCAAATACGAAGCTACCTCACACTTGGTGCCAACAGCCTCAATTCGATTGCCACGGACCGCTACGAAACCTTCAAACGGCAGGTCCCCCGTACCGGTAAAGACGCTCTTAGACGTCAGGACCGTCAAACGATCAGACATCACAACCACCTACACCGGAAGCATGCCAGAGATTGCCGTTACAATCACGCCAAAGACGACCATGAAAATGAAGAACTTCCAAATGGTCTTCCACCATTGGCCAAACGAAATCCTAGCCACGGCAAGACCGGCGACCGTCATGCCCGCCACGGGGCTGATGGTGTTGATGGTCTGGTTGGCAAACTGGAGCGCGGTGACGGCCGCCTCGGGATTGAGGCCCATGAGCTCGGTCAGGGGGCCCATAACGGGCATGGTGAGCGCCGCCAGGCCAGAACTCGAGGGAACCAGCAAAGAGAGCAGGCCAAGGACGATATACATAAACGTGGTGTAGACGGCGGCGGGTGCACCGGCAAGCGCGGTAGCGAGCGCCTGGAGGATGGTGTCGATGATCATGCCACCCTCGGCGATGACCAGAATACCGCGAGCGATACCGATAACGATGGCAGCGTACGCAAAGTCGGCAAGACCCTTAACGAACTCCTCTGCGATCGTCTGCTGGTCAAGGCCGCCCAGGATACCGGCAAGCAAGCCCATGCCAAGGAACACAGCGGAAATCTCATTCATGTACCAGCCCTGGGTAACAAGACCCCAGACGATAATGCCCATACCGCAAGCAAAATCGATAAGCACGAGCTTCTGACGAATAGTGAACTCTTCCTCGATGGAGGCATCGGTCACGGAAAACTCAATACGCTTGAGCTTATCGTCCTCGTACACAATGGACGACTCGGGGTTTTTCTTGACGCGCATGGCGTAGCGCATGGCCCATGCGATACCGACGGCAGTGAAGATGACCCAAGAAACGGCGCGCAGCCACAGTTGCGGATTACCCTCGATGCCAATGATGCCTTGGGCGATCAAAACATTAAACGGGTCGATGGTCGAAGCACAATATCCCAGGTTAGGACCAAGGAAGCAGATGATGAATGCCGTCATCGAGTCATAACCGATACCCATCATGATGGGAATGAAGATGGCATAGAACGGCAGGGCTTCCTCAGACATACCAAACGTAGTGCCGCAAATGGACAGCAACGTCATCGTGATGGGAATGATGAGGATGTCCTTGTTCTTGAGCTTTTTAATCACACGGCTCATGCCGGCATTCAAAGCGTTGGTCTTGGTGATGATCGCGAACGATCCGCCAATCAATAAGACGAACGCAACGACGTCGGCAGCCTCTTGGATGCCCTTAGTAGGCGCTTGCAGGACCGCAAAGATATCCTGGCCCAGATTGATGGTCTCGCCGGTCTCGGAATCGGTGTAGTTCTTATCGACCTGTTCATAGGTTCCAGCAACGGCGACTTCACGCTCGCCCGCCGCTGTCGAAATCGTCTTGCGCTGATACTGACCAGAGGGAACGATCCAAGTCAGGACCGCAAAGACAACGATCAGCAAGAACATGATCGTATAGACATGCGGTAATTTGAACTTAAAACGTCTGTTTGTCTTCTTCGCCTTCGTATCTGACATAGATACCTCCAAAGAACTCGAGACTGCATCGCATCTCGCTTCAACGCCTGCGCAAGGCAAACGTTCTATGACGTTCCATAGATTACCAGCAGCTTTTCTCGTCTTCAAGATAATTTCAAACTGATTGCCGGATCGCGTCGAAAATGTTGGTGTAAGGGTGACGCCCTAGCGCCCGTTTAACGAAGAACGGCCTTCGTCCTAGAATCTGAAATCACCAC
>CABUGI010000103.1 GCA_902491055.1 uncultured Collinsella sp.
TGCCTCTCACCTCGATGGATAACTTTTGCAAAAACGGCCCGCATCGCGAGCCGTGTATATATGGTGCATGAGAGTTTATACTATCTGACTCGCTTTTGCCTTCTAAAGTGGGCCGTTGCGCCGCGTCTTCCTCGGAATTGCAAAGCTTTTTCTTTTATTTTGATAGCCCGTGGTGCACTTGGGTATAATGCCAACCGTTGGCCCTATTAGCTCAGGGGATTAGAGCGTCTGCCTCCGGAGCAGAAGGCCGTTGGTTCGAATCCAACATGGGGCACCATTCCAATTTTGCTCGAACCCGCTGGATGTCCAATCTGGCGGGTTCGCCCTTTTTGTCGTAGTTCAGCGTGACCAGTATCTCGTCCTCCGAGACGACAGCCTGCCACACAAACGCCTTCAGCAGCGTCGCGTCGTCGAGCGCCGTCCCGCACTGCAGGAAGTCGGCGAAGCGCTCCGGGTCTATCCGCTCGTCCGTGATGGCCTCGAGGTCGTACCTCGCTCGCGCCTGCTGCTCCTCGAGCTCGGCTATGCGCTCGTTCACGCCCGGCGCTATCACGCCCTGCTCGATGGCGTTGAGGATGTTCCTCAGGCCCCTCTCCGCGGCCCTGAGCGAGTCCTCGGCCTGCCTGCGGCGAGCCCGCACCTCGGCCGTGTCCGCGCGCTCCGCTACCATGTTGGCTATCTGCAGCGCCTCACCGCGGTCGCCGAGCAGCCCGCGCAGCGCCGAGGCTATGGAGCCCTCGAGCTCCTCGCGCCTGATGTTGCGGACGCACGACCCCGGGCAGCTGTAGTACTCGTACTTCACGTTGTTGCGGCCCCTGCCGCTCACGCCCTGCAGGTTCCTGCCGCATTCCGCGCACAGTGCCGTCCCCGCGAGGGCGAAGTCGCCCCAGTTCTCGCTCGAGCGCTGCTTGCGGCACTTGATTCCCTGGACCTCCATGAACGTCACCTCGTCCACTATCGCCGGCATCCCGCCCTCGCGGACGATGCCTCCCCACTCGTACCTTCCCGTGTACCTGCGGTCGCGCAGCATCTGCTGCACCATCGCCTGCCCGCACGGGTTGCCCTTGCGCGTCCTGAGGCCGCGCCGAGCGAACTCGCGCGCTATCGCGTTCATGGACATGCGCTCAAGCCTCAGCGCGAAGGCCTCGCGCACCCACGCCGCCTGCGCCTCGTCGACCTCGTACTCGTCGTCCCCGTTCCTGCGGTAGCCGAAGATGCGCACGCCGTTGGTCTTGCACTTGAGGGCGTTGCCCTCCATGCCTCGCTTGGTCCTGATGGCGGTCTTCCTCGACTCGCAGGCGGCGAGCCCCTCGAGCAGCTTCTCGTAGATGATGCCCTCCGGGCTATCCGGTATCGCCTCAAGTGCCGAGACCAGCTTGACGCCGTGCGTGGCGAGTTCGCGCTTGTATATCGGCGCGTCGTACTCGCCGCGGCTGAATCTATCCATCATGTAGACGAGGACGATCTCGCTCTCGCCGGCGTTGGCTATCATCCGCTGGAACTCGGGGCGGTCGTCGGTGCGCCCCGACACGGCGCGGTCGCAGTACTCCGCCGCGACCTCGTAGCCCTCGCGCGCGCACCACTCGCGGCAGACGCGCAGCTGGTCCTCGATCGAGGCCTCGCGCTGCCTGTTGCACGAGAATCTCGCGTATATCACTGCCTTCTTTGGCATAATGTGGATGTCACCCTTCCTTCAAGTTGAGTTTGCATGGGTGCACTGGTTGGATGCCCTGTCGGCTATAGCGGTACCGGCGCTGCCGACGGGGCTCTTTTGTGTTTACTCGCGGTAAGATTCTGCTCTATCGAGTAGGTCGTCCACGGATATTCCCATGGCTTGAGTAACCTTTCTCACGACACTTACCTTTGGGTCTCTTATCTTTCCGCTGAAAAGCTGTGAGACGTGGGCGTCTGATAGGCCCGATTTTCGGCAAACGTCGACCTGTCGCATGCCGAGCTCAGCAATGTATTCATTCAGTGCTCGCGCCAGCTGCATGTCGTGAGCTTCCCAGGCGCCAGTTCCTAGCAGCTCGTCCGCCGAGCATCCATAGAACCTTGCGAGCTTGGCAATCTTGTCGCCACTTGTCGTGCGCGTGCCATTCTCCATCATTGAATAGCTGGATACGGAAACGCCCAGTATCGATGCGACTTCCGCCTGCTTAGCTCCGTACTTCAGTCTGGCTTCTCTCAGCCTTAATCTTGCGGCCATCGCGGCTATCACTCTCCAAGCGTTTTCCTTGCCATTTCATCGAGAGATACGCCCAGTGCGTCAGCTATGGCCTTTGCTTTCCCCAAAGTTGGTTCCTTGGCCCTTCCGCTGATGAGCGCAGAGACCGTTGAGCGCGGTGAGCCGATTTTGGCGGCTAGCTCCGCCTGTGACATCCCTGCCTTATCTAGGTAATGGGCAAGTACGTAGCGGTATTCCATGTCGTGGCTATCCCTATTCCTTGAGCAGCATCGCTTCCTAACTTCCTTCAATCTGGACTGTATTTAACGCACCCCGCTCTCTTTTTCTAATGGAAAAGTCTCGGCGAGGCCTTTTGGCCGTCTTTACTCATTGAGTTAAATAGATTCAAAAGCTCGCGATCAGGTCCGCCAATTTGTTCACCGTCACCTTCTTCAAGGTCGAACAGCTCTCCGATAGTGCATTTGAAATAACGGGCAAATTCAGCCGCCGTGTCCATGTCGGGGCTGGTGTTTCCAAGCTCATAGTTTTGATAGGTCCGGTATTTGAGGCCGAACACGTTCGCGGCCTCTATTTGCGTCAACCCAGAACGCTGCCGAAGGTCTTTAAGACTCATAGCTATTCCTAAACGTAAACGCCAGTCTGAGCATCATTAGATATATGCAAAGAAAGCGATCTTGCAACATCGAGCAATACCGCTCGACCTTCTGCGCTTAATTCATCAAAGAGCTGATCAAGTTCACGGCGCTGCATATCAAATTCTCTTGCGCATACGTCGGTCATCAATATGTAATCAACGTTTGAGTTGAACAAACGGGCCGCTTCGATAAGCTGCTCGCCATTCATGATGACTCGCCCCTGTTCCCAGTTTCTATATGTACCGAGGGAAACGCCGAAGGCCTCGGCGGCATCCTGCTGCTTATAGCCGGCCGCCTTACGAACCTCCTTCAACCGCGTATGCATATCTCACGCCCTCCTTAGAATCTGTAAACGCTTACTTCTTATAGTTCGCATAGTACCAATATAAAGCGTAATTGTACAGATTTCTTCTTGACATGTACTAGTACCGTGCGTACTATAAAGCTCGCAAGTACTAACCAGATGCATAGTTGATAGGAGGAAGTACCAATGAGGAACCTAGCATCTGAGCGTACGCGTCTCGGACTGAAGCAAGCGGAGGCGGCTTCAAAGCTCGCCGTATCTCCCAAAACGCTTGCGAAATACGAGAACGACCCAAGAAGCATGCCAGGAGACTTTATCTACCGTGCATGCCGATTCTATGGCTGTAACGCCAGCTACCTGCTCGACATGTGCGATGAGCGAGCCGTAAACGTTATGGCTGCGGTCTAAATGGCCAGCGAGGCCAAGCAGCAGGAGAACAAGCCCAAGACCCCGCGCGAGATAGCGCTCGACGCCATGTGCTCGACGCTTCGGGCGGCGTACCGGGAATGGGAGAGGAAGGAGGGGAGCAAGAGACAGTGAGGCAATGGTCGACACGTGAGATCCGGTACCTGGGGGAGCACGCCGGCGACGGCGCCAGGGAGATAGCCAAGGCGCTCGGACGGACTACCGAGGCCGTGAAGCTCCAGGCGAGGAAGTGCGGCATATCGCTCCGGCAGCGCTGGATGTGCCCGAAGTGCGGGCGCATGACGTTCAAGCCGCTGAATAAGGCGAACGGCTGGTGCGCGGAGTGCACGAAGGAGGGCCACGTGGCAGACCTCAGGGAGCAGGCCAGCGCGATGCGCGAGGAGGCTGCGAGGTCCAAGCGGAACGACCGCGAGCGGCAGAGGTGCTACAGCGCCAAGAGCCGCGCGAAAAAGTCCCAAAAATAAAGACCCTAAAAAGCACCCTAGCCCTGACCTGCGGAAACATCAGAAGGGAACACAAGATGTACACATACAAAGAAGCGAGCGCCCCCAGCTACCAACTTGTGAGCACTCGCCGAAACAGCCCCAGACATGAGGCTCAGACCATCATAGCACCCAAGTCATACCGACCGACCGTCCGCGAGCAGCTCGACTCCGATGCGTTCAGGGCGGGGGCCATGGTCGGCTTCATCGCCGCCGCGGTCCTGTTCGCTGTGGTTTTGACCGTCTTCGTCCTCCCGACGATGGACGGCGCGGTCCAGGCCGCCAAGGCCGCATGCGCTGCGGGGGCCGTCAATGCGTAACGACGAGAGATACCACCAGAAGCCGATGAGCAACCAGCTCGAGATATTCGGCCTCGGCGCGGACGGCGAGCAGGACATGGCCGAGGCGCGCGCATGGATAGGCGAGCACCCGCGGGCGTGGGGCTTCATGGTCGAGCAGGCCACCCGCCTCAACCGCAAGGGCTACGTCTCGATCAACTACCTCATCCACATGGTGCGCAACGAGCTGCACGTCGGCGTGAAGAACGGCCTCGCGCCGAGCCTCGCCCGCATCATGGAGGCGCGCTACCCGCACCTGAGACACGCATTCAACAAGCACCGCTCCAAGAGCGACGGGTTCGTCGATGAGTAGGAGCAGGAGGACCGCCAGGGACGCGGGCACGAGGTTCGAGCGCCTGGTCGCCGACTACCTCGCCGGGAGGCTGGGGGCCGACATCGACAGGCAGGTCAAGACCGGCTCGCACGACACGGGCGACATCCGCGGCGTGTCGGTGGCCGGGCGGGGCATCGCAATCGAGTGCAAGGACTACCAGGGGAGGCACGAGCTGCCCAAGTGGCTGCGCGAGGCGGAGACCGAGCGGAGGAACCGCGGGGCCGACTACGGCGTGGTCGTCTGGAAGCGCCGCGGCACCGCCATCCCCGGCGAGCAGTTCGTGACCATGACGTTGGAGACGTTCGCGGCGATGCTCGCGGGCGCAGGCAGGGAGGAATAGCAATGGAGAGCACAAACATACCGGTGGAGATCGAGGCCAAGTTCAAGCAGGCCACCGTGAAGGGCGGCGTCGCCGTCCTGCAGTTCGAGGTCGACACGGAGGACAGCGCGGCGTTCGACGCCATCCGCAAGAGCGGCGAGGAGGTCTGGCTGTCCATCCAGAGCAAGCAGCCCCAGATCCTGTTCGTTAGCCACGACGGGGAGGTGACCGAGTGATGGCCGACTACAAGGGGATGCTCGCCGAGCTGGCCGAGCTCGCCACGGAGGAGCAGGCGATGTTCACCATCTATGGCATAACCAAGTCCGACGAGGCGTTCGACAGGTTCTTGGACGCGCGCGAGAGGCTGTCCAAGTGGATCGTCGGGCACGCCGCCGTCATCGACGAGGCGATAACCGAGAAGAAGTACAACGACATGCTCAACGAGGAGGTCAGGTAATGGCAGGGGAGAGCAAGGCCGAGGAGGTCGTGGCGGAGGTCGTCGAGGAGCAGGAGGCGTCGTCGCTCATCGTGACCTATGCGCCCTCGTCCATCGAGGCGAACTTCGACGCCCTCGAGAAGCGCGTGCGCAAGACCGTCGAGCTCTATGAGGGCGCGACCTACGACCTCACCAAGGCCGACAAGATCAAGGAGGCCAAGAACGACCGCTCCTACCTCAACGGCCTGAAGAACGAGATCGAGGAGCGCCGCAAGGCCGTGAAGCGCGAGTACAACAAGCCGCTCGCCGCCTTCGAGAAGCGCTGCAAGGAGATCACGTCCATCATCGACGGCGCGTCGGACGGCATCAAGGCGCAGCTCGACGAGGCGGAGGAGAGGCGCAGGGCGGGGGCGAGGGCCGCGCTCGAGGCCCACTACAGGGAGTTCGCCGAACTCCTCGCGCCGGTCGTGCCCTACGAGCGCCTGCACGACGACAAGTGGCTCAACAAGTCCTTCGGCGAGGTCAAGGCGAAGAAGGCCCTCGAGGAGAAGGTCTCCGCCGTCGCGCGCGACTGGGACACGCTCAAGGCGCAGCGCGACTCCATGGCCCACTA
>CABUGI010000104.1 GCA_902491055.1 uncultured Collinsella sp.
GCGGGTGCGCTGGTGCTCGATGCCAGGCGCCTGGCTGCGGCCGAGGTGGTAATCGCGCGGCGCATCGTGCGACTGGCGATTAAGCGCATCGATCCGGACGCTCGTCCCGAGATGCGACATGTGGAGCGAGTCCTTTCCTGCGTTGCCGAGGGCACCGGCTCGGTCACGCTTCCGGCGGGGATTGACGCACGCATTGAGTTTGGCATGCTGGCGTTTAAGGCGCCGGCGGCTCGCGAGGGCCTGGTCGCGGACTGGGTTACCGTACCCGGTCGTTTGCCGTTGGGCGGGGGACGTATGCTGGTCACAGAACCGATGGCTGTTGAGCCGGGATGCGATATCGTGCGCCGCGCCCGTGAGCTTGCGGCTGCCGGGGAAGTGACAGCTTTGGTAGACGCGGCTGCCCTGGGTTTTGCCGACAGCGATAGTGAGCGGATCCTGGCGGGCTCGCGTGGCGAGATCCCTGCCGAGGCGCGATTGGCGCGCCTGTGGGTGGACGGTCCCGCGCCGGGAGACGTGATGTGCCCGTTAGGGATGAGTGGCCGAAGCAAGAAAGTATCCGATTTGCTAGGTGAGGCTCGCATTCCCGTTTCCGAGCGCGCCGGCGTGCCCATGGTGAGGACGGCGCCGGGGGGTGCCGTGGTGTGGGTCGCCGGAGTTCGCGCGGACGAGCGTTTTAAGTGCACGGCCGCAACGCGCGTGGCATATCTGCTTCGCGTGGTTGACGCGGATTAGCCCCTCGCACCAGCTGTTCTGTGCGGCGTTGACGGTATTCCCGCGCTGATGGTGCGCGGGCTGGAAAATATACCCCGTGCGCTGCTAGAATGTGTAGTTCGCGTCCATACGGCGGTGTGTGGGCGATTAAGCACAAGAAAGGGTTGTCATGGCTTCTCAACATCCGGATATCGAGAAGGTTCTGTTTACGCAGGAGGATATCGACGGCATCGTTTCTCGCCTGGGCGAGGAGATCACTCGCGACTACGCGGGTAAGGATCTGGTGCTGATCGCGGTTCTGCGCGGTGCCGTTGTCTTTATGGGCGACCTGATGCGCAAGATCGAGCTACCGACCAACATCGATTTCATGGCTGTTTCGAGCTATGGCGACGGTGTGAAGTCTTCGGGCATCGTGCGTATCATTAAGGATCTGGATATCGACATCCGCGGTCGCGACGTACTGATCGTCGAGGACATTCTGGACTCGGGCCTGACCCTCAAGTACCTGATGAAGAACCTCGAGAGCCGCAAGCCCGCTTCGCTGGAGGTCGCTACCTTCCTGTGGAAGGACGTTGAGGACCGCACCTCGGCCATCACGCCCAAGTATGTTGGAACCCATTGCCCCGATGCCTTTGTGGTGGGCTACGGCCTCGACTATGCCGAGCGCTATCGTAACCTTCCGTATCTGGGCATTTTGAAACCGGAGGTTTATTCGTAAGATGCCCGACGACCATAACGATAACAATTCCCAGACTCCCCGGGAGCCTAAGATCCCGGGGATGCCCGGAGGCAAGAAGCCCACGCGTACGGGCTGGCTGTATTTTATTTTGGCTTGCGCGCTTCTGGGCTACGCCTTCTTTAACATGGGCTCCGGCTTTGCCAATTCCAGCAATACCGTTAAGCTCGCGACGAGCGAGATGGTGAGCGCCATCAAGCAGGATCGCGTCGAAGATCTGACCTATACGGTTCAAGACGGAAGCGTGGCGGGTCATTACTGGAAGACAAAAAAGGACAAGGGCGACACGAGTGAGCTCAAGAGCTTCTCTTCGACCTATGTCGGCTCCGATTCGCTTGCCGAGCTCATGGCGGAGCACCCCGACACTAAGTACATCGTCAACACCAATGACCCCGATTTTTGGGGCGACTTGGCGATGAGCGTGCTTCCGACGATTGCCCTGATCGCCATCATGTTCTACTTTATGCGCCAGATGATGGGCGCCAACAACAGGAACATGCAGTTTGGCAAGACCAACGCCAAGACCAACGAGGCCACGCGCCCCAAGGTCAAGTTTGAAGACGTTGCCGGCGTGGACGAGGCAGTCGAGGAGCTCGAGGAGATCCGTGACTTTTTGAGCGATCCGGATCGCTATCGCAAGCTGGGCGCCAAGATCCCGCGTGGCGTGTTGCTGGTTGGCCCTCCGGGCACCGGTAAAACGCTGCTGGCCAAGGCCGTTGCCGGCGAGGCGGGCGTGCCGTTCTTTAGCATCTCGGGTTCCGACTTTGTCGAGATGTTCGTAGGTGTCGGCGCCAGCCGTGTGCGTGACCTCTTTAAGGAGGCCAAGTCCCAGGCCCCGTCGATCATCTTCATCGATGAGATCGACGCCGTGGGACGTCAGCGCGGAGCTGGCTTGGGCGGCGGTCACGACGAGCGCGAGCAGACGCTCAACCAGCTGCTGGTCGAGATGGACGGCTTTGAGGAAAGCGAGTCGGTCATCCTGATCGCCGCCACCAACCGTCCTGACATCCTGGATCCGGCATTGCTGCGTCCCGGCCGTTTTGACCGCCAGGTTACGGTCGACCGTCCGGATGTGAAGGGCCGCGAGCAGATCTTGCGCGTGCACGCCGAGAACAAGCCGATGGACGAGGACGTTAAGTTTGAGAAGCTCGCCCAGATGACCGTTGGCTTTACTGGTGCCGATTTGGCGAACCTGCTCAACGAGTCTGCGCTGCTGGCCGCTCGCCGTCATCGTTCCGTGATCTCGATGGACGAGGTCGAGGAATCGATGGAGCGCGTGATTGCCGGACCACAGCGCAAGGGTCGCGTGATGACCGAGGCCGAGCGCACCACGATTGCCTACCACGAGAGCGGTCACGCCCTGGTGGGCCACATCCTGGAGCACTCCGATCCGGTCCACAAGATCTCGATCGTCAGCCGCGGCCAGGCGCTGGGCTACACGCTGCAGCTTCCGCAGGAGGACCACTTCCTCAAGACCAAGAACGAGATGCTCGACGAGCTCGCCGTGTTCTTGGGCGGTCGCGTTGCCGAGGAGCTCATGTGCGATGATATTACGTCGGGCGCGAGCAACGATTTGGAGCGCGCAACCAAGATGGCGCGCGAGATGGTCACGCGCCTGGGCATGAGCGAGGAGCTGGGCACGCAAGTGTTTGGCGAGGCGCAGCATCAGGTATTCCTGGGTCGCGATTACGCCGATCACCAGGATTACTCCGAGGAGACGGCGCGCCGCATCGATATCGAGGTTCAGCGCATTATGCGTGAGGCCCATCGTCGTGCGGTCGAGATTCTGGACGCCCGTCGCGATCAGCTCGATCTGATGGCGAAGGTGCTGCTTGAGCGCGAGACCGTCGAGGGCGACGCCGTGAACGCCCTGCTCGACAACGAGTGGAATGCCTACCTTGAGCGCGAGGGCGATATCCTGGCGGCCAAGGAGGAGCGCAATGCCAAGGCGGCCGGCATGCCGACCAAGAAGCGCGCGCCTCGCATGAGCGAGGAGGAGCTGGCGGCTGATGCCGCGGCCTTTGCGCAGGCGGCCATGCAGGAGGATGCCGAAGCCGCATCCGATGATGCTGACGATGACCATGCCGTCGTCGATGCCGACACCGACACCGACAAATAGTTCTTGTAACAAAAGCCTCCGCGGGGAAACCTGTGGAGGCTTTTCCTTTTGAGCGATATGGGGCCGTCTGTTGATTGGGGACAGACTTAAATGAGCGTTTTCACGCATTTAAGTCTGTCCCCAATCAACATTGCTGCGGCGCTTTGCTCGGCTAAAGCGTACAATAGCGCCTATGCGAAAGGGGAACAGATGATCAACGAAACTATGTATGCTCGCGGTGCGGAAAGCTCCATCATCCGTGAGATTTTTAGCTATGGCCTTGAGCGCAAGGTGCAGATCGGTGCGGAAAACGTATTCGATTTTTCGCTGGGCAATCCGAGCGTTCCGGCACCCGCTGCTGTGGCGGAGTCCATTAAGAAGGCCCTGGAGCTGCCGAGCGACCAGCTGCACGGCTACACGCCCGCACCGGGCCTGCCGCAATGTCGTGCCGCTGTGGCCGAATCGCTCAACCGCCGCTTTGGCACGAGCTATGAGGGCAAAGACGTCTTTATGACGGTGGGTGCCGCGGCTTCGCTCACCTGCACGCTCAACGCCGTTACGAACCCGGGCGACGAGGTTATTGTTATCGCCCCGTACTTCCCGGAGTATCGCGTGTGGATTGAGAAGGCCGGCTGTACGTGTGTTGAGGCGCTCGCCGATGAAGATACGTTCCAGCTGAGCGTGGACAACGTGCTCAAGGCGATTACCGATAAGACGACTGCCGTCATCATCGACTCGCCCAACAATCCGACCGGTGCCGTATATACACGCGACACGCTGACGCGACTGGCCAATGTTCTGCGGGAGGCCAACGCTCAGCGCGATCCCGAGAATCCGATTATGCTCATCTCGGATGAGCCGTACCGCGAGATCGTGTACGGTGCCGAGGTACCTTGGGTTCCTTCGATCTACGAGCATACCGTCGTGTGCTACTCGTATTCCAAGTCGCTGTCGCTACCGGGCGAGCGCGTGGGCTGGATCTTGGTTCCCAACACCAATCCGCAGGCTGCCCGTCTGATGCCGGCTGTTGCGGGTGCTGCCCGTACGCTGGGTTTTGTATGCGCACCGGCACTCTTCCAGCGCGTGATTATCGATTGCATCGATGAGCCGAGTGACGTTGAGGCCTATGCACGCAACCGCACGGCGCTTACCGACGCCTTGGCGGAGTACGGCTACACGTATGTTGAGCCGGATGGCGCGTTCTACCTATGGGTGAAAGCGTTGGAGCCCGATGCGAATGCGTTTTGCGAGCGCGCAAAGAAGTATGAGTTGCTTGCGGTTCCCTCGGACAGCTTTGGTATGCCGGGCTGGTTCCGCTTGGGCTACTGCGTGAGTTACGAGACGATTATCAATTCGCTACCCGCTTGGAAACAGTTGGCGGACGAGTATCGTTAAAAGTAAAGCGCTCTGCCTACAATGTTTTACGTGAAACGGGGTTTGGTGTTAAGCCGGACCCCGTTGTCATGGACGTTGTGTCTTTGGGATGGAGTGGTTTTACGACTATCGAAGGCTATGCGTACAATGAATATAAGCGACGGCCGTGCCAGATAAGGAGACCTGATGCCCTACCTGCTTTCTTGTGACATTCATACCCATACGATGTTCTCTGCGCATGCGTATTCAACTATCGAAGAGAACATATATTGGGCGGCAGAGCGCGGCCTTCAGGTGCTCGGTTCCGCCGATCATTTAAGCTCGATGGTTACGCCTTGCCCCAATGACCTGCGCAGTTTCCAGTTCTTTATTAACCAGGATATCTGGCCGCGCATTTGGAGCGGTGTGCTGGTGCTTCGCGGCGCCGAGGCCGATATCGTTTCGCTGGACGGAAGCTTGTTTGGCGAGGACATTCCCGTTTCGCTCAATATTGTCGGCGATTCGTTCAATCACCAGCATTCGCTGTTCGATTTGGTGACGCGCAATTTGGATTATTTGGTGGCAAGCGTGCATAATGCGCAGTTTGCCGAAGGCGCGACGCTCGCCCAGACGACCGAGATGTATGTCAATGCCCTGGAGCATCCCAAGGTGTTCATGCTGGGTCACACGGGTCGTTCGGGCGTGCCGTTCGATATCGATGAGGTACTGCTGGCGGCCAAGGCCAAGCACAAGATTATCGAGATCAACAACCATAGTCTTGAGCACGGTGCCGATACCGAGCATTGGGGCGCATGCCGCAAGATCGCCGAGCGCTGCGCCGAGCTGGGCGTGGGCATTGGCGTGTCGACCGATGCCCACATTGGCATGGCAATTGGCAAGCTTGATCATGCCCGCAAGCTGCTCGACGAGATTCACTTCCCGCTGGATTTGATTGTGACGCGCGACCGCGAGACGCTGCTGCGCGAGATGGCGGCAGCCGGTGTGTGCGACCTGCGCAAGGGGATGTAACGAGACTCGTATACCCAACGAAAGGGGGCGGCCCAGGCGGGTCGCCCCCTTTCTTGTCCCAAAAATCTACTGAGGT
>CABUGI010000105.1 GCA_902491055.1 uncultured Collinsella sp.
ATCAAGGCGAGCGGGCTCCGAGGCTCCATTACTGAAAATTCATTTGTTAAACCTGGCAACCGTGGGTAGAATAAAGTCGACGGCAGCCCAAGGGTGATAGCTGGGCAGCGCCGTTACTTAGTTCAAGGGGTCAATGCCTTAACGGCGTCGACCCCTCTTCTTTTGCTTCGTACGCTGCTTAAGTGCCTCGGAAAGTCCGATAAGCGCCGTGAGGAGCGAGACCAAAGCGGTCAGGAGCTTCACGAAATCAATCAGATCGGTCATGGGCATCACCTCCCGTCGCATGGAGGGCGCTGCCCGGCACATGGAACTGCCGTCAACAACTGCCATTCTATCAAAGCGCGGTCATAAATACGAATATATGTTCGATAATAACAGCAACGTGATTCCCTCGAATAGCGGCCTTTCGTAAGGGCGGCAGAAGACGGCGCTGGGCGATTGGGGCTAGACGCGCAGGTCTTCGTCACCGAAAGCCCGTTTGATTAACCAGCCCTCTGTAGGTACACTGCATATTGATGGGCCCGGGATGACCGCTGATTCAAGTCACCGGGCCTAAATCTTTTTCATGCATTTGAATAGAGCGGGCGACTCTCTTGGGGCCGTCTGCATGGCGTGTGCCTGGCGCGCGTGGCATTGCGCTCCGATTTCATGTCCGCACGAGCGCCTAACCTTACGGCAATGTAGCCGCCTATGTAGCAAGCGGCAGGCAATGGAGAAAGGCCATAACCGTGTCAGCTGAAAAGACGCCGTGTATCTCGGCTATCGATACGACGAACTTTGCGCGCCAGATTGTGCTGGACTTTGAGTTTGCGCCGGTGCCAAAGCAGCGCCAGCGCCGTGGACTGCGCAATGAGATTATCGAGGTCGGCGCCGTCAAGCTCGATTACCACGGCAACGTTATGGGCGAGTTCTCGCAGTTTGTGCAGACGGAATTTACCGAAGGCGTTGCGTTTTCCGTCCGCGAGCTTACGGGGATATCGGCCGTGGACACTGCGATGGCCGATCCGCTCTACATGGTAATCAAAAGGCTCAGCGATTGGATCGGTCGCTACTCCGCACAGGTAGTTTGCTGGAGCGGGGCGGACCGTCGACAGCTTTTGACCGAGTGCCAGGCAAAGCACATCGATCTTTCCGCATTTCCTACGGATTGGGCCGACCTGCAGGCGTTTTACACCTCGATCATGGACGTGGGCAGCCACGGGTGCGTCTCTTTGAGTGACGCGGCGACGTGGTTTGGCATCGAGTTCGACGAGTCGACGGGTCACGCCCACAGCGCCCTTGCCGATGCGCGCGTGACCGCCAAGCTGCTCAAGCAGGTGATGGACGGGGACTACCGCGTGAGCCCGCGCGCCCAGGAAGTCCGCCAGCGGTGGGGGATGGGCGAGCGAGCTCAGACGCGCCTTTCCAGCAAGTGCTCCGAGCTGGGCGACCTGCTGCTGAAGCTGAAGGCGGTGGGGAGGTAGGCCTTTTGAGAACGCCATTCGGTTTGGCATGGCAGGGCTGTAAGCGCGACTTCGCACTGCTGTTTGAATCGAAGCGTCAACCAGTATGACGAGCTGTCTGGTCTGTCTGCCTACACCATCGCAATCCCGCGGGCCGCACTCAACAGCTCATACTCCCTTTCGCTCCACTGCCGCAGCTCGGCTGTGCGTACGGCGTCGCGACACAGGTCCAGAAACACCTCAGCTCCCTCGCAGAAGCACTCGCGGGCAAAGTCGCCCGAGCCGCTTGCGACGCACGCGCCGTCGGCAAAGAGCTTCCAGCTAGACGGCTCACGCAAATCGTCTCCGAACAACTTAATCTGTAGCACATGCGGATTGCCAGCAGCGCAGAGCTCTTCCTCGAGCTTCTGTACCGTGAAGCGCATCCGGTGGGAGAGGCTGTTCTTGACCATGGCCGAGGCATAGCCGCTCGGCTCGTCCAGAAGATGCATTCGTTTTGGCTTGGCTGCCAGGTTGTGGAAGTTGCGCTCACTGCGCACGGAGAAATTGTCCATACGGACTCCTTTCATCGATGTTGGCAGGGCCACCGTGCCTCTTGGCCGGTTGGCGTCGGGATCGTGGAGCCAACTCTCTACCCCGACTCTGGATAAAACGCGCCCGCTCCTTGCGGGCAAGATGGAGTCTATCAACGTGTACGGACTCAACGTGTACGGACAGAAATCAAGCGCCATCCGCGAAATGACGCGCGGATGGCGTTGGTTTCCCAAGTGATTATTCGGCTTTCATCCGGAAAAGTGTCGAAATCAGCCGTGTAAAAGTACGGAAAAGTGTCGAGATAGGCACCTTAAAACTTCGGAAAAGTGTGGCTGGATGACAAAACAGCACTTAGAAGTCGGTGCTGGATGCGGGATCCTGTGGTCGCCTTCAGCCCTCGCTACTCGTCGTCCTCGTCGTTGGGGTCGCCCTTGAGGGTGTTGATGTCCAGGTACTGGTTGTCGTCCTCTTTTTGCTGGGTCTCCGACTCCGCTTGGGTGGGGCCGCGGAACAGCTGGAACCCCTCAAACGCAATGACACCGAGCAGGGCAATGATAATGGCGATAAAGGCAACCTTGACTGCCTGCGGAAATTCCGAGAAACGCAGCGCCTTTTCCTCGGCGTAATAATCGGCGAAGCGCTCTTCGCCCGTGCTTTTGGTATACGCCGGCGCGGACGCGGCCTCCGGGTCATATTCCGGTGCAGGCGTGGCGGCGTACGGATCGTTGAGATAATCGCTCGATGCGGTGCCATAATCCTCGGTCTCGATGCGACCGGTGCCAGCATAGCCATCGGAATAACCGGAATATGCCGCACCGCCCTCATAGTCCGCGGCGCTCGTGTTGGCGGCAAAAAGCGGGTTAACTGGAACGTCGAGCGCCGGCATGCCGGTAGAGGTCTCATCCAGATCGGTTGCAGCCCAGGAATCGTAGGCAACCTGATGGGCAACGGGCTCATCGAGCCTTGCGACCGGAGGCTTGCGTGCCGCAGGAACAGGCAACTGCTGGGCGCTGTACATAACGGTGCTGTCGGCCGATTTGCCCTGCGTCGCTGCTGCGAGAAATGCCGCCGTCTCGGACGGGTCGCTTGCGGGGCGGGGAGCGGGCGTGGGCGCCGAAGTGGGTGCGGGCGTAGGCGCGGGCGTCGAAACGGGCGACTGCGCAGGAGTCGGCGCAGATACGGGCTCAGGCGCAAGTGCGGGATTGGGGCTTGACGGGCGAGCCCCGCCGCCGCCCATGAGTTCGTCGGCGGTCCACGGGCGATCATCCATCACGTCGTCAAGGCTCAGCGAAAACAGGTCGTCTTCACCCTCATCGAACATGCGGTGCACATGTCCACCAATTGCCGGAATCAATCCGCGACCGGTGCATGATGCCTTGCTCAACGCCATTCTGTCCCATCCTTTCGAAATACTAATGACATCGATTATATGGAACTTCCCAAGCGGCTCGGTCTCGGATTCGTGCTTTCCAGAACTCGCGCCCAAAAAGGGAGGGGCAATCCAGGCGAGTGCCTACTTGTCGCCGGCCGCCGCCTTGGCCTCATTGAGGTAGCTATAGAAGCTGTACTTGGAGATGCCAAAGAACTCGCAGGCGCGCTCACTCGACTTGGAAATGAGGAAGGCACCGCGACGGTCGAGGTAGCCAATGGCACGAATGCGCTCGTCTTTGGTCATGAGCGCCGCGGGCTTGCCCACAAACTGCTCGCACTCGTGCAGCAGGTCCTCGAGCAGGTCGCCGATGTTCTTGGTAATGGGCTCGGGCTCGGTATAGCCCGTGCCGCCGGTGCCGGTAAAGGCGTCGAGCGAGCGCTCAAATGCCTTCATAAGCGTAATGTCAAAGTTGATGCCCAAAATGCCGACGGGCTTGCCCTCGTCGTTGCGGATAAAGATCGTCGACGATTTGAGCAGCTTACCGTCGGTGGTTTTAGTGAGGTACGGCTCGCGGTCGTGTACGTCGGTGGCGCCCTCGTGCATGGACTCAAACACGATATGGCTGGGGCCGTCACCCAGTTTGCGCCCGCTGACGTGGCCGTTTTCGATCACTACGATGGAGTGGTCTACGTCCTCGGTCTCCAGATCGTGGACGACGACTTCGCAGTTGGGGCCAAATTGGAGCGCCAGGCCGTGTGCGAGGCGCTTGTAAAACTCAATTTGTGCGGGGGTCATGGGTACCTTCCTAAAAATTAGTTTGGGCTCACTGTGCCATAAACCACACCTGTTCGCAAATAACGAAAGCGTCGCTGCGTTGTGTGACCGTTCGGCGGCGAAAAGGTACCGATTACGGCAACAAACAATTCGTTAGGTATGCCAATCAAAAAGTGTGATAGAACATTACTAACAAACTTTTTGTTTGGCATCCACATAAAAGTTCAGCCGTGTGAATGGGATCGGGCTGAAACGCGTATGCGGGGGCCGGCAAGAGAGGACTTAAGGAGTTCACCGTATGGCCGATAAGATCCAGTGGGCGGGCAACACGATGCCCAAGAGCGATGACAAGCACTTGGGAATCATGAGTCTCGACCACGTGAAGAAGGCCCGTGCCTTCCACCAGTCGTTCCCCCAGTACACCGTCACTCCGCTTGCCCGCCTGGACGGCCAGGCTGCGCGCCTGGGCCTGTCCAACCTGTGCGTTAAGGACGAGAGCTATCGCTTTGGCCTCAACGCCTTTAAGGTCCTGGGCGGCTCGTTTGCCATGGCCAACTACATTGCCGACGAGACCGGCAAGGACGTTGCCGACTGCACCTTCGATTACCTGACCTCCGATCAGCTGGCCGAGGACTTTGGCCAGGCTACCTTCTTTACCGCCACCGACGGCAACCATGGCCGCGGCGTGGCATGGGCTGCCAACAAGCTGGGCCAGAAGGCCGTCGTTCACATGCCCAAGGGTTCCACTAAGCCCCGCTTCGATAACATCGCCGCCGAGGGCGCAACGGTGACCATCGAAGAGGTCAACTACGACGAGTGCGTGCGCATGGCCGCCGCCGAGGCCGACGCCTGCGAGCGCGGCGTCATCGTTCAGGACACCGCCTGGGAGGGCTACGAGAAGATCCCGTCTTGGATCATGGAGGGCTACGGCACCATGGCTTCCGAGGCTGCCGAGCAGCTGCGCGAGATGGCCATCAACCGCCCGACCCACGTGTTTGTCCAGGCTGGCGTGGGTTCGCTCGCCGGTGCCGTGGTGGGCTACTTCACCAACCTGTATCCCGATAACCCGCCCACCTTTGTCGTGGTCGAGTGCGCGCCTGCCGCCTGTCTGTACAAGGGCGCTGCCGCCGGCGACGGCGACCCGCGCATCGTGGACGGCGACATGCCTTCCATCATGGCCGGTCTGTGCTGCGGCGAGCCCAATATTCTGGGCTGGGATATCCTGCGCAACCACGCCACCGCCTTCGTGTCCTGCCCCGACTGGGTCACCGCTCGCGGCATGCGCACCCTGGGCGCTCCCGAGAAGGGCGACCCGCGCGTCATCTCCGGCGAGTCCGGCGCTGTGACCACCGGCCTGGTCGAGACTCTCATGCTCGATCCCGAGTACGCCGAGCTCAAGGAGCTCATCGGCCTGGACAAGACGAGCTCCGTGCTCTGCTTCTCCACCGAGGGCGATACGGATCCCGACCAGTATCGCCGCATTGTTTGGGAAGGCGAATATCCCACTTGCTAATCGTTGGGGCGGAGTAAATAGGTATCGCTCCGCCACCTCACAGGTAGATTCCTTCGTTTGAAAGGTTATGAACAATGGCTAAAGAACTCGATTTCGACGCTATCAAGGCTGCTGCTGAGTCTCACCGCGCCGACATGACTCGCTTCCTGCGCGCTATGATCTCCCACCCCTCTGAGTCCTGCGAGGAGGGCGAGATTGTCGCTTGCATCAAGGCCGAGATGGAGAGCCTTGGCTATGACGAGGTCAAGGTCGACGGTCTGGGCAACGTTATGGGCTTTATGGGCGAGGGCGACAAGATCATCGCCATCGACTCCCACATCGACA
>CABUGI010000106.1 GCA_902491055.1 uncultured Collinsella sp.
CCCTGCTCGAGCGCCATGAACTGGCGCATGATGGCCTTGGCCTCGGTCTTGGTGGCAGCCAGGCGCTCAAGAACATCTTTGTCGTCGGCGAACTTGGCGAGTTTGCTCAGATCGCCGGTGCTGCGCCAGTCGGTGCCGATCACATTATCGAGCAGGTTGGCGAGCGCGGGGTTGGCTCCCTGGATCCAGCGGCGGAAGGTGATGCCGTTGGTCTTGTTGGAGAACTTCTCGGGGTAGATCTCGTAGAACGGATGAAGCTCGGTGTCCTCCAGGATCTTGGTGTGGAGTGCGGCGACGCCGTTGATGGAGAAGCCAAAGTGGATGTCCATGTGGGCCATGTGGACGGTGTCGTACTCGTCGATGATGGCGACACGCGGGTCGTCGTGCTCGGCCTTGGCGACCTCGTCGAGCTTGACGATAATGTCGGCGATGGCGGGCGAGACCTTCTGCAGGCTGGTGAGCGGCCACTTCTCGAGCGCCTCGGCAAGAATCGTGTGGTTAGTGTAGGCGACCATGGAGCGTACGATGGTCACGGCCTCGTCAAACTCGATGTCATGCTCGGTGGTGAGCAAGCGAATGAGCTCGGGGATGACCATGGTGGGGTGCGTGTCGTTAATTTGGACCACGGCGTAGTCGGCCAGATCGTGCAGGTTGCTGCCGCGCTCGACGGCCTCGTCGATCAGGAGCTGGGCGGCGTTGCTCACCATGAAGTACTCCTGATAGATGCGAAGTAGGCGGCCCTGCTCGTCGGAATCGTCGGGGTAGAGGAACAAGGTGAGGTTCTTGGCGATCTCGGTCTTGTCGAAGTCGATGGAACTGCCGGGGACCAGGCTGTCGTCGACGCTTGCCAGGTCGAACAGGCGCAGGCGATTCTTGGTGGGCTGGCCGTAACCGGGCACATCGATGTTGACGAGCTTGGAGGTAACGGCAAAATCGCCGAACTCGACGGTGTAGGAGCGGTCATCGTCGACTAGGATGTCCTGCTCACCGAGCCACTCGTCGGGGACGGCCTTCTGCTGGTTGTCGACAAAGCGCTGACGGAACAGGCCGTAGTGATAGTTGAGGCCCACGCCATCGCCGGTCAAGCCCAGCGTGGCGATGGAATCCAGGAAGCACGCGGCCAGGCGGCCCAGGCCGCCGTTGCCGAGCGACGGCTCGACCTCGAACTCCTCGATCTTGTTGAGGTTGTGGCCTGCGGCGGTGAGCTGGTCCTTAACCTCGTCGTAGATGCCGAGGTCGATCATGTTGTTGATGAGCAGCTTGCCGATCAAAAATTCGGCGGAAATGTAATAGAGCTTTTTCTTGCCGTTGTTGAGCGGGCGGGCGGCGGAGCGCTCCTGCACGAGTTTGACCAGCAGCTTGTAAATGCGACGGTCGTCGAGCTGCTCGAGCGAGGCGCCAAAAGACTGCTCGGCGAGTTCCATGAGGTTAATTTGGGGCATGTTTTCTCCTGTGATGGGTTGTTTCATGTCTGCAATTCATAAGAAGCCCGCGCGAGGGGATTGGGGTGGCCTCGCGCGGGAAAAGCAAGCGCGTCCGCACGGTGGGGAGGGGTCGGGCGCGGTAGCTCCTATTGAGGAAGCTCGATTTCGGCTTCCGACGGGATACGGAAGTAGGTCTCGGTCCAGTCGGTGAGCTTGTGCTCGAGCTCGCGGGTGATGGCGCCGTCGAGCATGCGCCAGGTCCAGTTGCCGCCCAGCGTGGCAGGGGTGTTGATGCGCGCCTCGTTGCCCAAGTTGAGCAAATCCTGCATGGTGTAGATGCACGTGTCGCTCACGCTGGCGGCGATGGTGCGATTGAGTGCATCTGTCATGGGTTCGCCGGCCTGCTGATGGGTGTACAGGGCTGCCTGCTCGCGCTGACGCGGGGTAGCCGTTCCCTCAAACCAACCGCGCGCCGTCTCGTTGTCGTGGGTGCCCACATAGGCGACGGTGTTGGCAATGTAGTTGTGCGGCAGGTAGTACGAGTTGGTGCCCTCAAAGGCGAACTGCAGGATCTTCATGCCGGGGAAGCCAGAGTTGTCGCGCATGTCGATGACGCCGGGGGTGAGGAAGCCCAGGTCCTCGGCGATGATGGGCAGCGTGCCGAGCTTTTCCTCGAGCGTCTTGAAGAACTTGAGGCCGGGACCCTGCGTCCACGAACCGTAGGACGAATCGGGTGAGGAGAACGGCACCTCCCAATAGGCCTCGAAGCCGCGGAAGTGATCCAGGCGGATGACGTCGTACATGTCGAGGGCGGCGCGAATGCGGCCCTCCCACCAGGAGAAGCCGTCGGACTCCATGGCATCCCAGTCGTAGATGGGGTTGCCCCAGTACTGGCCGGTGGCCGAGAACTGGTCGGGCGGCGTGCCGGCGACGCTCACCGGATTGCCGGCGGCGTCGATCTTAAAGAGCTCAGGCGTCGCCCACATCTCGACGGAGTCACGCGAGACATAGATGGGCAGGTCGCCGATGATGAGAATGTCGCGCTCGTTGGCATAGGCCTTGAGGCGGCTCCACTGGCGATCGAAGAAGTACTGCGTCATCTGGTGGTAGAGCATACGCGCCGGATGGTCGGCGCAGACCTTGGCGGAAGCCTCGCCGCGGGTGCGGAGCTCCGCGGGCCACTCCCAAAACGCCTTGAGACCGCACTCCTCTTTGACGGTCATGAACTCACAGTAGGGGATGAGCCAGTCCTCGTTGGCCTGGATAAAGTCATCGAAATCGGCCGGCTTGTCGGCAGCAAAGCGCTCGGCGGCTCGGTCGAGAATCTGACGGCGGCCGCCAAAGATAGCACCGTAGTCGACATTGCTGGGGTCGGATCCCAGATACACGCCATCGATATCGCGCTGCTCCAGATACCCTGCCTCGATAAGCTCGGCAAAGTCGATAAAGTTGGGGTTGCCTGCGCGGGCCGAGAACGACTGATAGGGCGAATCGCCATAGCTGGTCGTCGTAAGGGGCAGAATCTGCCAGTAATGTTGTTTGCACGAGGCGAGAAAATCGACGAAGTCGTAGGCATTCCAGCCAAAGCCGCCGATTCCGTATGGTCCGGGCAGAGATGAGACGGGCATGAGGACGCCGCTTGCACGCTCCATGAATGCGCTCACCAACCTTCTTGTTGTGGGGTCGGCCTGCCGATGGGTGTGCAGTCCGCCTCCGATGTTCTGATTCGATACGTCTATTGTAAAACATGTTGTTTAAACATGTACAGGCAAGATAAAAAAGTTGGTCGATTTTCGGCGAATGGTTACATGCCATGAAAAAGCCCCGACCTCACAACGTGAGATCGGGGCAAGAGCGGTATGTAGGTTTTGCTACTCGGCGTCGGCGAAGCCGTTGGGGTTGTGGCTCTGCCAGTTCCAGCTGTCGCGGCACATATCCGCGATGTCGTATTGGGCCTTCCAACCCATCATGCGCTCGGCCTTGGAGGCATCGCACCAGTTGGCGGCGATGTCACCGGCACGGCGCTCGCGGATCACATAGGGCAGTTCCTTGCCGCAGGCCTTGGAGAAGGCGGCGACGACTTCGAGCACCGAGGTGCCGGTGCCGGTGCCCAGGTTAAAGATCTCGACGCCGGTCTTGCCGTTCATCCAGTTGAGGGCGGCCACGTGACCAGATGCCAGATCGCACACGTGGATGTAATCGCGCACGCCGGTGCCGTCGGGGGTGGGGTAGTCGTTGCCAAAGACCCGAACGGCCTCGAGCTTGCCCACGGCAACCTGGGCGACATAGGGCACCAGGTTGTTGGGGATGCCCTTGGGGTCCTCGCCGATCAGGCCCGACGGATGAGCGCCAATGGGGTTGAAATAACGGAGTAGCACGACGTCCCACTCGGGGTCGGCGGTGTGGACGTCCATAAGGATCTGCTCGATCATCCACTTGGTCCAACCATAGGGGTTGGTCGCGGGCTTCTTAGGATCCTCCTCGGTGACGGGCGGGTTGTCCGGGTCGCCGTAGACGGTCGAGGAGCTCGAGAAGATGATGGACTTGCAGCCATGGTTGCGCATGACGTCGATGAGCACCAGGGTGTTCTCGATGTTGTTGTGATAGTACTCGACGGGCTTGCTCACCGACTCGCCGACGGCCTTAAAGCCGGCAAAGTGGATGACGCGGTCGATCTGATGGGTATCGAAGATCTTGTTCATTGCATCGCGGTCGAGCACGTTGGCCTCGTAGAAGGTGAGGTTCTTGGCGGCCTCGTCGCCCACGATGGTCTTGACGCGGTCGACGGCGACGGCGCTGGAGTTGGAGAGATCATCGACGATGACGACCTGGTAGCCACCCTCGAGCAGCTGAACGACGGTGTGCGAGCCGATAAAGCCGGCGCCACCGGTAACGAGGACGCAGGTGTCTTTGGGGTCGAGTGCTTTGGACATGTAGTCTCCTATCGAATCAGGAACACTTCTTCAGGGGAGTATAGCGCAGGCAGGGACGCCCAAATCGTGCGCTGTAGGAAAAGCAGAGGATTGTGCTAACGTACTCATAGAAGAGCTTGCGTACGCATAACCTGATCTTTGACATTTGCTTACGAGCCGCTGACCTTGTAGTTTCCTGCCGTTCGTGGAAATCGTTGGGACGCGCCATATGTACGCTAATATGTATGAGTTGAGCGACATATAAATAAGCATGTAACGGAGTACATATGTCACCAAACAGCGATTCCATCCTTTCCCAGGAGCTCTCGCGCCGCACTGCCCTCAAGGCCCTGTTCGGCGCCGCTTCTGCGGCAGTTCTTTTTGGCCTGCCCGCTCGCGCCCATGCGGCGGAGGCTTCCAAAGAAACCACCGATAAACTGAATGCCGCCCAGGCCCAGCTCGACGACGTTCAGGCCCAGCTCGACAGCATCGCAAATGAGTATGCGGCGCTGGCCAACAAGAATGCCCAGACCCTCAACGACATCGAGAATGTCCAGGGCAAGATTGACGACACGCAGGCCCAGATCGATGAAAAGAAGGCCGAGCTCAAGAAGAAGCGCAACGACCTTTCCGATCGCGTGGCCGCCAGCTACAAGTCCGGCGGCACGAACATCCTGTCGCTGCTGCTGGCCTCTGGCTCGTTTGAGGAACTCGTCGCCAACGCGCATTACGTTGAGAAGATCAACAAGAGCGACCGCGACGCCATCGAGGACATTCAGACCATCCAGGAAGAGCTCGATGCGCAAAAGACCGAGCTCGAGTCGCAGAAGGCCGACTTAGAGAAGCTCAAGGACCAGCAGACTGCCCAGATGCAGGACATGCAGGCCAAGCAGCAAGAAGTCCAGACCGTGCTGAACGGTCTTTCCGACGACGTCAAGGAGCTCATGGCTCAGCGCGATTCCGAGATCCTCGCTGCCGCCCAGGCTGAGGAGGCCGCTAGGAAGGCTGCCGCTGCCGCGGCTGCCGCGAACAAGAACAATTCCTACTCGGGTGGTTCGAGCTCGGGTGGTGGATCGTACGCGCCCGGAACTCCGCAGCAGAATGCCGGCTCGGGCAAGCAGCAGGCTGTCGTCAACGCGTGCTACTCCACGCCTTCGCCGGGTCAGAACTGGTGCGCGGCGTGGGTCACCAATGTCTTCCGTAACGCCGGCGTTGGCTACTTTGGCGGCAATGCGTGCGACATGTTTAACGCCTGGTGCTATAGCTCCGACCGCTCGGCGCTGCAGGTGGGCATGATCGTGGCCGATTCCTCGCACAGCGGCACGGGTGCTCCGGGCCTTATCTACGGTCATGTGGGTATCTACGTTGGCGGCGGCATCGTTATGAGCAACGAGGGTGCCATTACATCGAAGTCGCTCGATTCGTTCATTAGCTTTTATGGTACTGGCTCTGGCGTGCGCTGGGGCTGGCTTGGCGGTATTGCGCTGTCGTAGCTGCGGTTTGAAGTAAGTTGGTCCGTGGCTGCCCGAAAGGCATTAGGTTGCCTGCTCGGACAGTCCTGCTCGCACGGAGAGCACATTAAGTGCTCTCCGGCTCGTGCGGAACTCGCGATCGAC
>CABUGI010000107.1 GCA_902491055.1 uncultured Collinsella sp.
GCCTCGGAATATGCGTCGTAACGATCTTCCCACTGAGAGGGGTTGTCGCGAACGAAAGTGTAGCGGTAGGTTGCGCCCTTGGACTTGTATTCAAAGCCAGACTCGAGCGAGGTGTACTTGCTGCCGTCCTTGTGTGCGGGCTCGATGCCAAAGTGCTTGATGTAACGCGGGCCGAAGTCCTCGGAACGGCCGTAGTACGTGTTGCCGTCTGCCGTGAGCTGGCTGCCCATGTAGATCTGGGTGCAAGCGAGCGCCGAAGTCGGCATGGCCATAATGGCCGCTGCTCCAAATGCAAGGCCGCAGCCGAGCTTCTTGAGCGTGTTGACAGGATGAGTAAACCTCATGATCCCTCCCAACTGTTGAAACCCCGCGAAACCGTACGGAGTTTCAGCTAATAAATACATCTACTAGCCTAAAGGAAGTGTAAAGAATATTCATTCGACAACAGCTTTTACTCGATGAGCGTGAAGAAATATACGATGAGCGGATAATAATACTCATTTTGTGACTTTAGTTAAATAAAGACACCCTGCATTTACTGTAGCTAAATAAAGCATCAGACAATGCTCAAAAATAAACCTCTCCCGCTGTTTGGGATTTGCATAAACAACGGGAGAGTCGATAACTGGATGAATATCATACCAATGTGGATTTACTTCTTTCGGCGGTGAATCACATTGATGGCATAGCCGACGAGCATAGCCAAGACGATGACGATAAAGCCAATCAGGGGATTGTCGTTCATGGGGTCCTCCTATTTTCCGAGCGGTGAGAATTCGTCGACGATGAGGTCGAGACATTGCGGAAGCGCGCGGGCGCCAAAGACGCCGGAGTTGCTGGAGATGATCTCGCCATCGAACTGCATGCCTAGCGATGGCGTGCAAGTAATCTTGGCTTCCTTGGTCTGGATGATCTTAAACTGCGGACGGCCGAGCACTTTGCCGGCGGGATCGAGCGCGGCGGTGATTACCGTGGGGAGCAGCTGCACCGTGCGTACGGGCTCAATAACGACGATGTCGACCATGCCGTCGTCCATACGACAGTTGGGGAACAGGTTGATGTCGTTTTGGATGACCGAGGTATTGCCTGCCATGCAGCAGATGCCGTCGAGCTCCTCGACAATGCCGTCGTGCTCAATGGCAAAGTGCGCCACCGTGGGGTTGGGCGTGGCGAGCGCGGAGAGGAAGTAGGCGATCTCGCCAATGTCGTTTTTAGTGGGAGCGGCCTTCATCATGATCTCGGCGTCGAAGCCCGAGCCGGCGATGATGATGAAGCCGTGGCGCTTCTCGTTGCCGTTCTCATCGAGCCAAAAGAGCTCGCCCATGTCTACTTTGACCGTGCGGCCGGCGCGGCAAGCCTTGGCAAGCGCCGCTGCCTCGGGGGCATTACCGATGTTGTTAAAGAACAGGCAGGCCGTGCCGGAGGGGAAGACGAGCGTGGGGACGCCGCACCCGCGCATCTGGTCGAGCACGTTGGAGACGGTGCCGTCTCCGCCCGAAACGACCACGCGATCGAACTCGCGAACGTCCGCTACCGCGTCCTCGGGCTCCATGCCATCGCCGATGAAGCGCATCACGACCTCGTCGCCGCCCTGTGCAAGGGCGTGCGTGAATGCGTAGATTTCATCGGAGCTGGGACCCGATGCCGGGTTGTGGATGATAAGGCAGCGCATACTTACGTTCCCGTTCTGTGACTAACCGAGTATAGTTGTAGAGCAATGCCGATATCCTACCCGTGTTTTTCGGGCCTAACCTTATTTGATGGGTTGATATGTACATTTCCACACATCAGGCTCTGGTCGACTTTTGCCAGCGCGCCCGCGAGTTCGACGCGATCGCCGTCGATACCGAGTTTTTGCGCGAGCGCACGTTTCACCCGCGCCTGTGCCTGGTCCAGATTGCCACCCCCGCCGAGAGTGTCGCTGTCGATCCGCTGGCGATCGACGACCTGTCTCCCTTGGCCGAGCTTATGGCTGACGAGGGCGTGGTCAAGGTATTCCATGCTTGCTCGCAGGACATGGAAGTTATGCTCCATACCGTGGGCGCACTGCCGCGACCGATTTTTGACACGCAGGTTGCCGCCGCCTTTTTGGGCGAGCGCCAGCAGATTTCGTATGGTGCGCTCGTTCAGACGTTCTGCGGCGTATCACTGCCCAAGACCGAGTCGCTGACCGACTGGTCGCGCCGCCCGCTGACCGACAAGCAGATTGAGTACGCGATCGATGACGTCAAGTATCTGATCGTTGCCTATACCGAGATGATGAGCCGTCTGCGCGAGCTGGGCCGCGTGGATTGGGTGCTCGACGAGTTGCGTCCTCTGGCCGACGAGTCGCACTACCGCGCCGACCGCCACGAAGCGTTCCGCAAGGTCAAGCGCATCAACTCGTGCAGCCGCCATCAGCTGGGCATTGCGCGCGAGCTTGCTGCCTGGCGTGAGGACCGCGCTGAGCGGCGCAATATCCCGCGCAAGTGGGTTATGTCCGACGATACGCTGCTGGCGCTCGTCAAGCGCAATCCCGTGCGTGTTGAGGAGTTCCGTAGCATCCGCGGCACCGACCAGCTGGGGGAGCGCGACGTGGACGGCGCGCTCATGGCCATCAAGCGCGGAGCGAGCTGTCCGCACGATCGCCTGCCGCTCTTGGTGCGCGGACATCGTCAGATTTCGCCGGAGCTGGAGAGCGTGACTGACCTTATGTATGCGCTTATTCGCCTGGTTGCCGAGCGCTCGGGCGTGGCGACCTCGGTCATTGCCTCGCGCGATGACCTGGCCGACTATATTGAGCATCCCGAGCAGAGCCCCCTGCGCGAAGGCTGGCGCTTTGAGCTCGTGGGCTCGCGCCTGGACGATTTGCTCTCGGGCAATATGGGACTCACCGTGAAGGACGGAAAGATTGAGTTGTTATAGGGAAGCCTAGCCGGCTGAGTGGGTAGAATGCCTCCAACGTGTAACTCGATTCGGAGGAATTCGCATGCCTTATTACTATGGTTACGGCTTTGGCATCGACCCGCTGTACCTGCTGGTTGTCCTTGTTTGCACGGTGCTCGGTCTTGCCGCGCAGAGCTATATCAACTCGACGTACAAAACCTGGTCCAAGGTTCGCTCGGACGGCGACACGGGCGCCACGGTCGCTCGCCGCATGCTCGACGCCAACGGTTGTAACGCCGTGGGTATCAAGGGCGTAGCTGGTGAGCTCACCGACCACTACAACCCGCAGGATAACAATCTGTATCTCTCGGATGCCAACCGTTCGGGCGGGTCGGTCGCAAGCGTTGCCGTGGCCTGCCACGAGGCAGGCCATGCCGCGCAGCGTCAAAGCGGCTATGCCATGATGAAGGTACGCACCGCCCTCGTGCCGGTCGTCAACTTTACCCAGAACACTTGGACCATCGTGCTGCTCATGGGTCTGTTTATGAACATTGCCGGGCTCACGACCCTCGCGTTGATCTTCTTCTCGTTTAGCGTGCTGTTCCAGCTCGTTACGTTGCCTGTTGAGATTGACGCCAGCCGACGTGCTGTGGCGTACATCGAGCAGTCGGGTATGAGTTCCAAGCAGGTCAACGGCGCCAAGAAGGTGCTGACGGCAGCCGCGCTTACCTATGTGGCTGCAGCGCTCACTTCGATCATTCAGCTGCTCTACCTTATGGCTCGCTACAACAGAAACTCCAACCGATAACAAATGGGACAGGCAGGCGCCGCGGGGATTCGTGTCCTCGCGGCGCTGTACTATGTGTTGGACTTAATTTCGCACGGGGCCGGAGCCTCTGTGCTCGATAACGAAAGGAGGCTGCGTGGCAGGCTGGAACCTAACCGGTAATGCCGTTTCCGCCGAGTTCGACGGTTCGGACGAGCAGGAGCGCAAGGAGCTCAGCGTGAGCCAGGCGGTGGAGATCGCCGCCGGTGCGCTCGATGCCATTCCGCAGCTGAGCGTCTTGGGCGAGGTCACGGGTTTTCGTGGTCCTAACGCCCGAAGCGGCCACTGCTATTTCCAGATCAAGGACGATTCGGCCGCCGTTGACTGCATCATTTGGAAGGGTGCCTATCTCAAGCGCACGTTCGATCTGCGCGACGGTATGCAGGTGAGCTTTAAGGGCAGCTTCAATCTCTATAAGGCTACGGGCCGCATGAGCTTTGTCGCTCGCTCGTTTTCGCTGGCGGGGGAGGGCCTGCTGCGTCAACAAGTGGCGCAACTGGCCGAAAAGCTACGCCGCGAGGGCCTGATGGACGAAGCGCGCAAGCGCCGCATCCCGGTGTTCTGCTCCCGCGTGGCGGTCGTCACCTCGCTTTCGGGTGCCGTAATCGACGACGTCAAGCGCACATTGCGTCGTCGCAACCCGCTCGTCGAGCTCGTCTGCGTGGGTGCCAAGGTACAAGGCGAGGGTGCGCCGACAGAGCTCATTGAGGGCCTGCGCCGCGCCGCTTCCATTACGCCGGCGCCCGACTGTATTTTGTTGGTGCGCGGCGGCGGCTCCTTTGAGGACCTCATGACCTTTAATGACGAGGAGCTTGCCCGCGCGGTGGCGGCTTGTCCTGTGCCCGTGGTGACCGGCATTGGCCATGAGCCCGATACCTCGATTTGCGACATGGTGAGCGACCGCCGCGCCTCCACGCCCACGGCGGCGGCCGAATCGGTGGCGCCGGCTATGACGGAGCTGGCCGATGTGCTCGAGGCGCGCCATCAGCGTCTGGGTGCCGCGATGGCATCGATGATTGGGTCGAATCAGGTCGACCTGGAGATGCTCGATCAGCGTGGTCGCCGCGCTTGGAATACCTATACGGCCCGTCTGGGCGATGCACTCGATGCCGCCGCCTGCCGCCCGTGCCTCAACGACCCCACATTTATGGTCGAGCGTCGCGAATCGGAGCTTGCACTGACTGCCGATCGCCTGTCGGGCGCCATAGCGCGCTCGGTCGGGACATTCCGCTCCAACTTTGAGCGCCTGCCCGAGCGTCTGGTTGCAAGCACCTCGGGGCTCGATGGCAAGCGCCATGCGCTCACGCTTGCGAGTTCCCGCCTGGAGCATCAGGGGCGCACGATGCTCAGCAAACCTGCGTCCGACCTGGGCCGTGCGGCAGCCTCGCTCGATGCCCTGTCGCCGCTCAAGGTGCTTGCCCGTGGCTATTCCATCGCGTACGGCGATGATGGGGTGGCTACGAGCGCCAAGACCTTTAAGCCCGGCGACGCCATCCGCGTGCGTATGGCAGACGGCAACGTGGCGGCAACGGTCGATACGGTCGAGTAGACCGCGTTTCATAGCGATAAACCTTTAGGAAAGGAAACAGATATGGCAGAGAAGACCCCGGTCGAGCAGCTTACGTACAAGCAGGCCTCGCAGGAGCTTGAGCTCATCATCCGCAGCCTGGAGTCGGGCGATATGGAGCTCGAGGAGTCGCTCGAGAGCTACACGCGCGGCGTCGAGCTCCTCAAGAGCCTGCGCACCCGCCTGTCCGATGCCGAGCAGAAGGTCTCGGTGCTTCTTAAGGACGTCGACGGCAACGACGTGCTCGCCGACGGCGAAGCCGCCAACACGGACGACAACCTCTCGTTCTAACCATCCCGACCAAATATAATTACCTTGGTCTGTGAGAAAGGAACCAGCCATGTGTGACTGCATCTTCTGCAAAATTGCCAACCACGAGATCCCCTCGACCGTTGTCTATGAGGACGACCAGGTCATCGCCTTCGACGACCTCAATCCCCAGGCGCCGGTTCACACGCTCGTGATCCCCAAGAAGCACTACAGCGATATCACCGATAACGTGCCGGCCGAGACCATGGGCGCCATGGCTCACGCCATCCAGGAGGTCGCTAAGGCCAAGGGCTTGGAGGACGGTTTCCGCGTCATCTCCAACAAGGGCGTCAACGCCGGCCAGACCGTCATGCATTTCCACATGCACGTCCTCGGCGGCAAAAACCTGGGCGAGAA
>CABUGI010000108.1 GCA_902491055.1 uncultured Collinsella sp.
ACATACCCGAAGCGGTCAGCGCCGAAGACAAACTCGCCAAGCGCATCCTGAGCGGCCTGGGCTTTTGCGGCCATTACATGCATTTTCACGGCGGCGGCATATCTGGCAAGGCGCCTATTGTCTGCCTACTCGCCAAGCAGCCGACCGGCGAGCTGTCCCAACAGGAGCTCGGCATGCACTTCGACCTCAAGCCAGGGTCCCTTTCCGAGATTCTGTCCAAGCTCGAACTGGGCGGTCTTATCGAGCGCAGTCGCAATCCCAAAGACCGTCGGCAGCTCACCATCCGCCTGACCGAAGCGGGATGGGAAAAGGCCCGTGTTGAGCAGGCAGCCCGCATTCGCTTTAGGGAACAGGCCTTTAGCGCCCTTACGCACGACGAGCGCGAACAGCTCGCCGAGATGCTCGAAAAAATCCGAGTAACCTGGGAGGAACTGGATGATTAAAACCCTCATGGGAAGCATCCGCGATTACAAGAAGGTCACGATCGCCACGCCGCTGCTGGTGCTTGGCGAGGTGCTCTGCGAAATGATGATCCCGTTTATCACCGCCGACATGATCGACGCCATCAAAGACGGTGCCACCGTCGCCCAGATGCTTCCCACCGCAGGCTTTTTGGTGCTCATCGCACTGACGTCGCTCGCTTTTGGTGCCGCTGCCGGCGTCACCTGCAGTCATGCGAGCTGCGGCTTCGCCAAGAACCTGCGTCACGACCTGTTCTACAAGATCCAGACGTTCAGCTTTGCCAACATCGATGAGTTCTCGAGCTCCTCGCTCGTCACCCGCCTCACCACCGACATCAACAACGTGCAGCAGGCCTTTATGATGCTCATCCGCATCGCCGTGCGCGCGCCGCTGGTGTTGGTCTTTGCCTTTGCCATGGCCTACGCCATGGGCGGCAGCGTCGCCATGGTCTACCTGGTCATCATTCCGCTGCTGGGCTTTGGCCTGTTCTTTATCATCTATAAGGTGCGCCCGATCTTTGCCCGCGTGTTCCGCAAGTACGACGCGCTCAACGAGTCCGTCGAGGAAAACGTCACCGGCATGCGCGTGGTCAAGAGTTACGTGCGCCAGGACTACGAGAAAGAGAAGTTCGCCACCGCCGCGCGCGACGTCCAGATGGACTTCACCCGCGCCGAAAAGCTGCTCGCCTTCAATAACCCCATGATGAACGTCTGCGTCAACGGCGCGTTCGTCGTCATCATCTACCTGGGCTCCGAGCTCATCATCACGAGCCAGGGCACCTTGTTCGACGTGGGCCAGCTCTCCTCCATCTTTACCTATGGCTTCCAGATTCTGATGAGTCTGATGCAGCTGTCGATGATCTTTGTCATGGTGACCATGGCCGACGAGTCGGCACACCGCATTACCGAGGTGCTTGCCGCCGAGCCCACGATCGCCAACCCGACCGAGCCCGTGCTCGAGGTTGCCGACGGCTCCATCGACTTTGACCACGTGAGCTTTAAGTACTCCGAGCACGCGAAGCGCCAGGCGCTCGACGATATCGACCTGCATATTAAGGGCGGCGAGACCATCGGTATTATCGGCGGCACCGGCTCGGCCAAGTCGACGCTCGTGAATCTAATCGCCCGCCTATACGATGTCACCGAGGGCACCGTGCGCGTCGGCGGCGTGAACGTACGCAACTACGATCTGGACGCGCTGCGCCACCAGGTAGCCATGGTGCTGCAGAAAAACGTGCTGTTTAGCGGCACCATCGCCGAAAACCTGCGCTGGGGCGACCCGAACGCCACCGACGAGGAAGTCCGCGAGGCAGCACATCTGGCCTGCGCCGACGAGTTTGTCGACGGCTTCCCCAAGGGCTACGACACCTGGATTGAGCAGGGCGGCTCCAACGTTTCCGGCGGCCAGAAGCAGCGCCTGTGCATTGCGCGTGCCCTGCTGCGTCGCCCCAAGATCTTGATCCTGGATGACTCCACGAGCGCCGTCGACACCAAGACCGACGCCAAGATCCGCGAGGGCCTGGCGAGTTATCTGCCCAACACGACCAAGCTCATCATCGCCCAGCGCATTAGCTCCGTGCAGGATGCCGATCGCATCATCGTCATGGAGGGCGGCCGCATCAAGGACATCGGCAACCACGACGAGCTGCTCAAGACGAGCGAGATCTACCGCGAGACCTTTACCTCGCAGAACAAGATGAGCGCCGAGGGCGAGGACGCGGGCGAGACCGCTGCAGCCGGCACCGAGGCATCTGCATCGCAAGCCCAGACCCAGGAAGGAGGCGAGGCACATGAGTAAGGCCACTACCGCCGAGCGCGTACGCAACCGCAAGGGCGGCACCATGACGCGCCTCATCAGAATGCTCTTTGGCTTCTACCCGGTGCTTTTGCCCCTCGTCGTCGCCGGCGTGGTGCTCTGCGCCGTCATCAACTCCATCGGCGCGACGTTTCTCCAGAGCGCGCTGCAGGTCATCAGCGAATCATGGCAGTCGGGCGACTGGACGGCCGCGCAGCCCAAAATTCTGAAGCTTGTGACTACCCTCGGCTGCATCTACGCCGTGGGCGTCGCGTCTTCGCTCTTCTGGAACCGCGCCATGGCCGTCATCACGCAGGGCTCGCTCGAGAAGCTGCGCGAAAAGATGTTCAACCGCATGCAGGACCTGCCGATCCGCTACTTCGACACGCATCAGCGCGGCGACATCATGAGCCACTACACCAACGATATCGACACGCTGCGCCAAATGATCAGCCAGTCGCTGCCCAACCTGCTTATGACGATCATCGTCATCGTCACGGTGTTCTTCATCATGCTGTACTACAGCGTTTGGATGTGCCTGGTCATCATTGCCGGCGTCGCCTTTATGACCTTTATGACCAAGCTCCTCGGATCCAACTCCGCGCGCTTCTTCATTGCACAGCAGACCGAGCTCGGCGTGGTCGAAGGTCATATCGAGGAGGTCATGAACGGTCAGAAGGTCGTCAAGGCGTTTTGCCACGAGTCCGCCGCCGAGGCCGATTTCGATGAGCGCAACGAGAAGCTCTTCGAGGTCTCGCAGAAGGCCAACATGTACGCCAACATCCTCATGCCCGTCCTTATGAACCTGGGCAACCTGCTCTACGTGCTGGTCGCGCTGGCCGGCGGCATCTTCCTGGCGCTGGGCGTGCCTAACCTGAGCATCTCGGGCACGGCGCTTTCCATCGCCGTCGTGGTACCGTTCCTCAACATGACCAAGCAGTTCTGCGGCCAGATCGGCCAGATCTCGCAGCAGATCAACGCCGTGGTCATGGGCCTTGCCGGCGCCGAGCGCATCTTTGAGCTGCTCGACGAGGAGCCCGAGACCGACGAGGGCTACGTGACGCTTGTCAACGCGCAGGTCAACCCCGACACTTGGCAGCTCGAGGAGGCCGACCACCACACCGGCATGTGGGCGTGGAAGCATCCGCACCGCGCGACCGACGAAATTGAGTACGTGCCGCTGCGTGGCGATCTGGTCATGGACAACGTCGACTTTGGCTACACGCCCGACCACGAGGTGTTGCACGGCGTGTCCGTGTTTGCCAAGCCGGGCCAGAAGGTCGCGTTTGTCGGCGCCACCGGTGCCGGCAAGACGACCATCACCAACCTCATCAACCGCTTCTACGACATCGCCGACGGCAAGATCCGCTACGACGGCATCAACGTCAACAAGATCCGCAAGGCCGACCTGCGCCGCTCGCTGGGCGTCGTGCTACAGGACGTGAACCTGTTCACCGGCACTGTGATGGATAACATCCGCTACGGCAACCTGGACGCTACCGACGAGGAGTGCATCGCGGCGGCCAAGCTCGCCGGCGCGGACGACTTTATCACCCGCCTGCCCGACGGCTACGACACCATGCTCACCGGCAACGGCGCCCAGCTGTCGCAGGGCCAGCGCCAGCTGATTTCGATCGCCCGCGCCGCCGTCGCCGATCCGCCGGCGATGATTCTGGACGAGGCCACGTCGAGCATCGACACCCGCACCGAGGCTATCGTGCAAGCGGGCATGGACAAGCTCATGGAGGGCCGCACGACGTTTGTCATCGCGCACCGTCTCTCCACCGTGCGCAACTCCGACGCAATCATCTGCCTGGACCACGGCCGCATCATCGAGCGCGGCAACCACGACGAGCTGATTGCCAAGCGCGGGTATTACTATCAGCTCTATACCGGAGCATTTGAGCTGGAGTAGTTCGGCCCGCCGAGATGGCCGATTTGCCGCTCATTCGTCGGGCATGACCCTAAGGTCAATGCCCTCCTCTTTCGGGGCAAATCGACTCATCTCAACGACCCAAACACAATGCACCGCAACGCATAAGCCCCCGCAGTTCATATGAGCTGTGGGGGCTTTTTTCATGCCAGCCGGAAACCGTATCCCACTTTTCGGGCCCAGAATGGGATGCCGTTTCCCGCTGGCCCCCTCCGGGAAACGGCATCCCATTTCAAGGGCATAAACCGGGATGTGGTTTCCCCTAACGGCACCTTTGGGAAGCCGCATCCCACTCTGTACGCACAAAACGGGATGAGCTGTCCCATGGTGATCCAAGACCAGAAGCATGTCCGATAGCGCGGCCAGGTCAAGAACAACAAGGCAAGCGTCACGCCAATTTGGACGAGCGTCTGCTGCAGTTTAAGGCTGCTGGCCCATATGGTAGAGTTAACCACCCATGAATTTCAGCACACTGCGTGCTACCTGTTCTTTTGTCATTTAGGGAAGTGAACTTGTGAATACTTCTGTCGCCAAGAAGGCCAGCCAGGCGGTGCGCCTGCTCATGATGGTGCTCACGGCAGTTCTCATCTTCTTCTTCATCAATGTCATGCTGCTCGTCTCCGATATCCAGGGCACGGCGCGTGTGGTCAACTACGCCGGCCTGGTACGCGGCACCACGCAGCGAATCGTTAAGCTCGAGGACGCGGGCCAGCCTCAAGATGACCTGCTCAAAGCCGTGGATTCATACATCAACGGCTTGCGTTACGGAAGTGACGACCTCAACCTCGTCCGTCTCGACGACGATGAGTATCAGGCAAAGATGACCGAGCTTGCAAATTATTATGATGAGCTTTGCGCCGAGATTAGCCGCGTGCGCGAAGTCGGCTACGAGAGCACCGACATCATCTCCATGAGCGAGGAGTTCTTTGGCATTTGCGACGATGCTACGCGACTCGCAGAGGGCTACTCTCAGGAGAAGGCGTCGGCGCTCAACTATCTCGAGGGCTTGGTGATCATCGACATCGTGGGCTTGGTGGCGACCTTTGCGGTCGAACTTGTTCGCGCGGTGCGCACTGCCGCGCTCAACCGCGAGCTGCAGAGCAAAGTCTATCTCGACGAAGCCACAGGACTGCCCAATAAGAATAAGTGCGAGGAGATCTTGGGGCAGGAGCATCCCGTTTCCGCTGAACCGCCCGTTGCGCTGTGCGTCTTCGATCTTAACAATCTGCATATGGTCAATAACAACTTCGGCCATGAGAAGGGCGATGAATACATTCGCTCTTTTGCCCAACAACTGGGAAGTGTGGCGTCGGAGACGTGCTTTGTGGGTCGCGACGGCGGCGATGAGTTTATCGCGGTGCTGTGGGATGCCGACCGAGCCGCTGTGGAATCCTGTCTCGCTCGGGTTCGTGCGAACGTGAACGAGTATTCCGGGGCTCACCCCGACATGCCTATCAGCTATGCGGTGGGCTACGCGCTTTCCAGTGATTTTGATGAACCGCCTATGATGCGTGAGCTCTTTTCTCAGGCCGACAAAAACATGTACATCGACAAGAACCGCGTAAAGACAGCCGAGGCAGCCGGGCCGCAACGCGAGGACCGCTAAACCCGTAGCAAAGGGTAGCTAATTTGGGACGGGACTCTTTTGGCTATTTGAGAAGTTGTGCCATGGCGTTGACGAATTTTTGGACTTGGAGGGTGGG
>CABUGI010000109.1 GCA_902491055.1 uncultured Collinsella sp.
CGAGTTCATCATCGTGACGGTCCGCGGCGTGCTCTACGAGCTCGAGCGCCGCTGCCAGGGCACCGGCAAGAAGTTCTATTTCCCCGCGGTGCAGCCCACCTGCGTCAACATGGACCTCATCACGCTCGAAAAGCTCGTGCGCTGCCTGGAGACGGGCGAGGGCGAGGTGCAGATCGGCGTCTCGGACGAGGCGGCAGACCAGGCCAAGCTCACGCTCGACCGTATGCTCGAGTACGCAGCGCGCTAGAACAATGTTGCATGAGGGACGGTCCCTTATGTCACATTACAAGGGAGAGGATTCCTGTGGAAACCAAGCAATACCCCGATATGGAGTGCGACGTCGTTATTGCCGGCTGCGGCGTGGCGGGTCTGTACGCGGCCCTCAATCTGCCGACGAGCACGCGCGTGATCATGCTCTCCAAGGGCGCGGTCGATGAGTGCGATTCGATGCTCGCGCAGGGCGGCATCTGCGTGCTGCCCGAAGGCTCGGACTACGATGCCTTCTTTGAGGACACCATGCACGCCGGCCACTACGAGAACCGCCGCGAGAGCGTCGACATCATGATTCGCTCGAGTCGCTCGGTCATCAACGACCTGCTAGCGATGGGCGTGGATTTTGAGCGCAAGGCCGACGGCAGCCTCAATTTTACCCGCGAGGGCGCGCACAGCCGTCCGCGCATTGCCTTCCATGCCGACATTACGGGCAAGGAGATCACGACCAAGCTGCTCCAGGCCGTTCGCAAGCTGGACAACGTGCAGATTTTGGAGCACGTGGCCATGACCGACATCCTGACCGCCGAGCGCGATGGCGCCACGGTGTGCACCGGCGTCGTCGCCGTAGCCGTGGACGAGGACAACTCGGTTCGCCCCGCCGACGAGCTGGCAAATGCCGCTGAGGGCGTGCATGCCGGTAAGCCGTTTAAGATCCATGCCCGCCACACGCTGTGGGCGACGGGTGGCATTGGCGGCGTGTACGACCACTCGACCAACTACCCGCAGCTCACGGGCGACGCCTGCTACATCGCTCAGGAGCATGGCATTAAGATGGAGCACCTGGACTACGTGCAGATCCATCCCACGGGCCTGTTCTCGCCGCAGCCGGGCCGCACCTTCCTGATCAGCGAGAGCTGCCGCGGCGAGGGCGCGATTTTGCTCAACGCCGCCGGCGAGCGCTTTACCGACGAGCTCCAGCCGCGCGATGTGGTCGCCGCCGCCATCCGCGAGCAGATGAAGCAGGACGGCACCGAGCACGAGTGGCTGAGCTTTGCCCCCGTCGAGCGCGACGTGGTGACCGGGCATTTTGCCAACATTCGCGCGCGCTGCCTTGAGGACGGTCGCGACATCCTGGACGAGCCCATTCCCGTTACGCCCACGCAGCACTACTTTATGGGCGGCGTGTGGGTAGACAGGGACGGCCGCACCTCGATGCCCGAGCTCTACGCCGCGGGCGAGACGGCTTGCAACGGCGTGCACGGCAAGAACCGCCTTGCATCAAACAGCCTGCTCGAGGCGTTGGTCTGGGGTCGTCGCGCCGCGTGGTACATGCGCACCGGCGAGTCGCTGGCCGTGGAGCAGGCGGGCGATCCCGCGCTCGATGGCCGTCATCGCGCCCTGAGCGTCGACACCCTGGCAATCGATGAATTGGCCCGTGCCGCCGGCACGCAGGCCGTGGAGGAGTAGACCATGAATCCCATTACCATGAAGCTCGTCGTCGATGATCTGATTCTGCAGGCTCTGCGCGAGGACATTACGTTTGAGGACGTGAGCACGGCGAGCGTGTGCCCCACGGCGCGTCCCGCCACGGTGGAGCTTATCGCCAAGGCCGACGGCATTATCGCCGGCCTGGACGTATTCGCCCGCACCTTTGAGCTGCTGGATCCGCAGAGCTCCGTGTTGTTCGATGTCTCGGATGGCGACGAGGTGCATGCCGGCGATCACGTGGGCCAGGTGCGCGGCGACGCGCGCGTGTTGCTTTCGGGCGAGCGCGTGGCGCTCAACTACCTGCAGCGCATGAGCGGCATCGCTACCTACACGCACAGCATGGCCGCGGCGCTCGAGGGCACTAAGACCGTGCTTGTCGACACGCGCAAGACCACACCGGGCATGCGTGTGTTTGAAAAGGCGGCAGTCGAGATCGGCGGCGGCAGCAACCACCGTTACAACCTGTCGACGGCCGTCATGCTCAAGGACAACCACATCGATGCCGCCGGTGGCGTGACGCGTGCGATCGAGATGGCGCGCGCCCATGCATCGTTTACCGCGACGGTCGAGATTGAGTGCGAGAACCTGGACATGGTACGCGAGGCCGTGGAGGCCGGCGCCGATATCATCATGTTCGACAACATGACCCACGACGACATGGCTGCCGCGATTGAGCTTATCGCCGGTCGCGCCAAGACCGAGTGCTCGGGCAACGTGGACGCCAGCAATATCCGCGCGCTCGCCGACCTGGGCGTTGACTTTATAAGCTCGGGGGCGTTAACGCACTCTGCGCCGATTCTCGACCTCTCGCTTAAGCACCTGCGTCTGCTGGACGGTAAATAATGGACGCCCGCGAGCGTCGCCGTGCCATCATGGCCGTGCTCGAGGTGGCCAAGGGGCCCGTATCGGGCAGCGCACTTGCTCGTGAGGTGGGTGTGAGCCGCCAGGTCGTGGTGCAGGACATCGCCCTGCTGCGCGCCGATGGGCACGATATCGTGGCGACCAACCGTGGTTATGTGCTGCAGGAGGCCCCCAGCAGCCCCGCCGTGCCCACGCGTCTTGTTAAGGTGCGCCACAGCGTGGAGCAGGCGGGCGACGAACTTACGAGTATCGTCGACGCGGGTGGCGCCGTGCTTAACGTGATCGTCAACCATCGTGTGTACGGCAAGATCACGGCCGACCTGGACATCCGCAATCGTCGCGATGTTGAGCGCTACCTGCACGATATCGAGAGCGGCAAGAGTTTCCCGCTACTAACGGTGACGAGCGGCTATCACTTCCATCGCATCGCGGCGGAGGACGAGCAAACCCTCGACGAGATCGAGGCGATGCTCAAGGAGAAAGGCTACTTGGCGGACCTAATGCCCTACGAAGACGATCTGTCCTAGTAACGACGAATGCAAAAGGAGGCCTCCGTGGCGATGCGGAGGCCTCCTTTTTTGTGCACGGTGTACTTTTGAGTGTGCAAGTGGGGGAGTTGTTACTCCTCGACGATCTCGGTGATCGCGCCAGCGGGGCAAGCGTCCTGGCAAGCGCCACAGGCGACGCAGGAGTCCTCGTCAGCGACGGTAGCGACGTCCTGGAGCTCCAGAACGCCAGCGGGGCAGGAGTCGACGCAAACGCCACAAGCGATGCACTCGTCGGCATCAATTACGGGATGAGCCATGGTAGTTTCCTCTCTGTTGACCGACGCTACAGGCGATGCGCGCCGGTTTGATTCGGGCAAAAACATACCACGGGAGCGACCGTTTGCAATACCCTCTGACCGGCATCTTCATACCGTTCGCCGAGTATGCCAAGGTTTACTAAAAAATGCGCAGGTGGGGCCGTTGGGCTGCGCAAATGTTAGCTAAAGGTGACTTGAAATATTGAGCTATTGAGCGCGCCTGCGGAAAGGGCATCCCGTTATTTGGCCGAAAACCGGGTTGCAGTTTCCGGTTAGGCCCGCTAGCGGAAAATGCGAGCCGGTATCAGCTCTCAAAACGGGATACGGTTTCCGGTTGAGTCTTCAGACGGAAACTGCGACCCGGAATCCACGCTCAAACCGGGACGAGCTTTCCACAAGGCAGCCCCAGGCGCCCCCGGACCCAAACCTCAGCCATCTCTACATAGATCTCGATAGATTTGCCGAGAACTCAATCAGCGCATCTACCTGCGCATTTAAGAACCTAAACTCTCAGCAATAAGAAATCTTATATGAATTGACTTAGATTTTGTATATTCCGGCCCATAAGGGGATACACTACATCCTGAAAGACAAGCCGAAACACCGCTCGGCAGACCGCCGAGTCGGTGCAAACGCACAAGAGAGAGGGAATTTCTAATGGGCAAGATTCTTGGTATCGACCTTGGTACTACCAACTCCGCTATGGCCGTCCTCGAGGGCGGTTCTCCGACCATCATCGTGAACGCCGAGGGCGACCGCACCACCCCGTCTGTCGTGGGCTTCCGTGCCGACGGCGACCGCGTCGTGGGTAAGGCCGCTAAGAACCAAGCTGTCACCAACCCCAAGAACACCGTGTTCTCCATCAAGCGCTTCATGGGCCGCAAGTACTCCGAGTGCACCTCCGAGATCAAGACCGTGCCGTACGAGGTCAAGGAGGGCCAGGGTGGCCGTGCCGTCGTCGACATCGAGGGCAAGGATTACACCGCCGAGCAGGTGAGCGCCATGACGCTCGCAAAGATGAAGGCCGACGCCGAGAAGTATCTGGGCGAGACCGTCACCGACGCCGTCATCACCGTCCCGGCCTACTTCAACGACGCCCAGCGTCAGGCCACTAAGGATGCCGGTAAGATCGCCGGCCTCAACGTCAAGCGTATCGTCAACGAGCCGACCGCTGCTGCTCTTGCCTATGGCCTGGACAAGCAGGGCACCGACCAGCGCATCCTGGTCTTCGACCTGGGCGGCGGCACCTTCGACGTCTCCATCCTCGACCTCGCCGACGGCGTGTTTGAGGTTCTGTCCACCTCGGGCGACAACCACCTGGGCGGCGATGACTGGGATCAGCGCGTCATCGATTGGATGGCCGATAAGTTCCAGCAGGAGAACGGTGTCGACCTGCGTCAGGACCCCATGGCCCTGCAGCGTCTGAAGGAGGCCGCCGAGAACGCCAAGAAGGAGCTCTCCGCCGCCCAGCAGACCACCATCAACCTGCCGTTCATTACCATGAACCAGTCCGGCCCGCTGCACCTCAACTACACGCTGACCCGCGCCGAGTTCGAGAAGATCACCCGCGACCTGCTCGAGCGCTGCAAGCAGCCTGTCACCAACGCCCTGCGCGACGCCAAGCTTAAGCTCTCCGATCTGACCGAGGTCATCCTCGTCGGCGGCTCCACCCGTATGCCCGCTGTCCAGGAGCTCGTCAAGACCATGACCGGCAAGCAGCCCAACATGTCCGTGAACCCCGACGAGGTCGTTGCCGACGGCGCTGCCGTCCAGGGCGGCGTGCTCACCGGCGACGTCGAGGGCATCCTGCTGCTCGACGTTACCCCGCTGTCGCTGGGTGTCGAGACCATGGGCGGCATCATGACCAAGATGATCGACCGCAACACCACGATCCCGACCTCCAAGACCGAGGTCTACTCCACCGCTGCCGACAACCAGACCAGCGTCGAGATCAACGTGCTCCAGGGCGAGCGCGAGCTTGCCCGCGACAACAAGTCGCTCGGTAAGTTCCAGCTGACCGGCATCCCGGCTGCCCGCCGCGGCGTGCCGCAGATCGAGGTTACCTTCGACATCGACGCCAACGGCATCGTCAA
>CABUGI010000110.1 GCA_902491055.1 uncultured Collinsella sp.
CTTGCTCCCACCGATCAGGATGCAAATGCCGACCTGCTGATTTCTTGCGACATCGCGGCCGCGTTTGCGTTCTAGCCCGCGCGCGCGGATACAATAGAAAGACTGAGTGCAAAGCGACCCCGCCGCCAGCTCCCCAAGCTCGGCGGCGTGGGCATTTTAGGAGGATGTTCATGGCGAACGACAGCAAGACATGGCGGTGCGGAAAGTATGAGCTCAGCTTTGACCGTCCGCGCATCATGGGCGTCCTCAACGTGACGCCCGATTCGTTTAGCGACGGCGGGGAGCACTTCGACCCGGATGCCGCCATCGAGTACGGCCTGGCGATGCTCGACGCCGGCGCCGACATCATCGACGTGGGCGGCGAGTCCACGCGCCCTGGTTTTACCCCGGTCAACCCCGATGAGGAAGCGCGCCGCGTGCTGCCCGTGGTGCGCGCGCTGGCCAAGGAGGGCGCCATCGTCTCGATCGACACGCGTCATGTAGCGGTTGCCAAGGCGGCCGTGCGCTGCGGCGCCTCGATCGTCAACGACGTGACCGGCTTCACCGATCCCAAGATGGTCGAGTTTGTTAAGACGAGCACCTGCGGCGTCATCGTGATGCATGCCGGCGAGGTCGCCGCGCCCACCCGCACGCACGCAACGGTGCAGCTCGATACCTCGGCAGCGGCGTTTGTTGCCGAGAAGGCGCGCGAGGCGGCTGCCGAGGCCGCGCGTGAGGCCGAGAAGCCGGCTCGCCGCCGTCGCGGCAAGTTGCTGGGCGATCCTAAGCCGGAGGCCAAGCTTCCGGGCGGCGTGGTGCAGCCCTCGTTGCCGTTTGGCGAACCGGAGCCCACGTCCGAGCCTGCAAGCGAGCAGGAGACGCCGGCCGCCGAGCAGGCTGCTGCCGCCGAGACCGTCGCGCTCGCGCCCGAGGCCGCGCCCGCAGCCACCGAGGCCGCATCGGAGCCCAATGACCGCCTGGCCGCCATGATGCGCCGCAGCGCCCGCCGCGAGGAAGCCTACGTGCCCACCTCGCAGCTCCGCCGCTTCACCCTGCCCGATTCGGCGCCCATCATGCGCCGCGTCATGGGCTTTCTGTCCGACCAGGCCCGCACGCTCATCCATGCCGGCGTGTCGCGCGACCGCATCTGCATCGATCCTGGCCCGGGCTTTGGTAAGTCGGCTAACGAGGACATCGTCATCCAGCGCGAGACTGCCAAGATGGCGTCACTGGGCTATCCGCTCATGTGCGCCGTGTCGCGCAAGCGCTTTGTGGGCGCCGTCTCGGGCGTGACCGAGGCCGCCGAGCGCGATGCCGCTACGTTTGGCGTGTGCCTGGGCGCCATCCAGGCCGGTGCCAACATCGTGCGCGTGCACGACGCCGCGGGTTTTGCGCAGTTCCTAAACGGCTACTGGGCGGTTGCCAAGCCACAGCCGCGCCGCGCGTTTGTGGCCGTGGGCTCCAACCTGGGGCATCGCTGCGACAACATCCGCGCCGCACGCGAGATGATCGCCGAGATTCCACTCACCTGCGTGTCTAACTCCTCCAAGATTTACGAGAGCGAGCCTGCCTACGAGACGCGCCAGGACGCGTTTGCCAACGCCGTCATCGAGATCAAGACCGAGCTTGCGCCGCTGGTGCTGCTCGACGAGCTCATGAAGATCGAGGCCGAGCTGGGGCGCGACCGCTCCAAAAAGGCCAAGGCCAACGGTCCGCGCACCATCGACCTGGACCTGCTGTGGATGGACGGCGAGACCCACGGCGGCAAAAAGCTGCGCCTGCCGCATCCGCTGATCGGCGAGCGCGATTTTGTGCTGGTGCCGCTCGAGGACTTGATGCACGATCCGGCGCGGTTCTTCCGCTACAACGGCGTCGAGGTCAAGGAGCCCGAGGACCGCGTGGGCCATATCGTGGGCGAATTGGGGCGTATGTAGATGATCGAGATGAATGCTGTTGTTGCCGGTACCGAGCTTGACGCCGCGCGCGACGCGGGCCGCGAGGGTGCGTCCGCGGGCTGGTGCGCTTGGAGCGCGGGCGATGCTTCGCTGACGTTTTCGCTGGTCGTGCGCCCGGACGTGAACATGCATGCCTTCCACGGCCTGCCGTTTGTGGCGGCGATGGGCATGATGGATGCGCTTGTGGGCACGGCTTCGACGCCGGGGTTGGGCCTTGCCGGTAAGGTGGGTATCCGGTGGCCGAGCGATATCGTGTGCGGTGCGCCTGCGTTTGAGACGTCGCTCGCGCGTGTTGCCGTGAACGGCGGTGCCGGTGCTGCGGGCATGTTCGGTGCCGTGACGGTGGATATTGAGCGTTCGGCGTTGAGCGAGCTCGGTGTGGGTGTGGCTGACGAAGCGCTGGTCGAGGCGCTGGCCGCCGCCATGCTGGCCCGCGTGGACGCCTGGGCGGTTGTTGCCAACACGCCGCAAGGCGCCGCAGGGCCGCTGGCTCCCGTGCTGGGCGAGTATTTCGACATGGTACCGCTGCTGGGCCGCCAAGTTGCGGCGGTGTCGCCCAACGGCTTGCCGCTTGCGGTCGGTGTGTTTGCGGGCCTGGACATCTGGGGCCGCGCGACCATCAAGACCGATGCCGGCGAGCAGGAGTTTCCGCCCGAGGCCGTACGAATTCGCGGGCTGTAGCGCGAGGCACCAGCGCTCAAAGACAACGATGACAACAAGACCCTCCTCGGCCTGCGCCGGGGAGGGTTTCGCCTATCTGGGGAATGGGTTGCCAGCGCCCTATTCCTCAAAACTGAAAAATTTTCGTTTTTGAGGAATAGGATTAAGGCAGCTCGGTCTTTCTCGAGGTATATTCGCTATAGAGCCTATTCCTCAAAACTGAAATTTTTTCAGTTTTGAGGAATAGCGATAAAAGACCGCGAGGAGGCCCCGATGAAACTCATCAATAGAACGTCATATATGGACACGTTGACGAGTCTTATTGGCGTGCCGGACATCAAGGTCATCACGGGCATCCGTCGTAGCGGTAAATCAAAATTGCTCGAGGCCCTCCGCGATTACGTGGAGGCAAATCTGTCCAATTCGAATGTCATCCATATCAACTACAACCTCGATAAGTTCGAGAACTTGCTCGAGTATCACGCGTTGCTCGCCTATGTAAAAGATCATCGAGTGCCCGGCAAGCAAAACTTCCTGCTTATCGATGAGGTTCAGATGTGCGACGGCTTTGAACGTGCGATCAACAGCCTTCACGCATCCGAGCAGTACGACATCTTCATCACCGGATCGAATGCCTTTTTGCTGTCGAGCGATCTGTCGACGCTCTTTACGGGGCGTACGTTCGAGATCGAGGTTTTCCCATTCTCGTTTGAGGAGTATCGTCTCTATGGCGACGAGGGCGAGGTCGACCGCGACTTCGATGAGTACGCGAGAACCGGCGGTATGTCCGGCTCTTACCCTTATCCACTGCAGGAGCAGCGCTATCAATATCTCTCCAACGTCTTCAAGACGCTCATTGTGAGAGATATCGTGCAGCGGCATAACGTGAGAAACGAATCGGCGCTGCTGCGCATTGCCGATTACATGATGGACAACGTTTCCAACATTGCGTCGGCACGCAACATTACTGATGCATTAAATGCGGATGGGCTAAAGATTACGAACAAGACGGTCGGCACGTACATGGGGTACCTGTGCGATGCGTTTGCCTTCTATAAAGTTCGTCGGTACGACATTCGCGGCAAAAAATACCTTAAGAGCGGCGAGAAGTACTATCTGGCGGACCATGCGTTTAAATATGCGCTTCTTGGTACACGTGATATGGATTGGGGACGCGTATACGAGAACATGGTGGCAATCGAGCTGCTGCGTCGCGGATACGAGGTATACGTCGGCGTGCTCTATAAAAAGGAAATAGACTTTGTAGCAATCAAGCGGAGCGAGAAACTCTACATTCAGGTGAGCGACGACATCAGCTCGGATAAGACATTTGAACGCGAGATTTCGCCACTGCTGAGCATTGGCGATGCGTATCCCAAGATGATTCTCGCCCGCACGCATCACGAGGCCACGGATCGCGACGGAGTGCAGATCGTGGACCTGGCGAGGTGGTTGTGCGGCGAGGCGTAGCGGAAAGCCTATTCCTCAAAACTGAAAAATTTTCGATTTTGAGGAATAGGACCAATGCATTGCTTAGTTCGCCGCTCGCGCCCGTGCTCGACTTAAGCCCCTGCTCTATCCCAGCTCCTGCATGCGGCGGTAGATTTCGCAGATGCCCTTGATGGTGAGCTGTCCATCGACCACGTCGAAGGCATCGGTCGAATCGGCGACGATGCTGGCGAGACCGCCCGTGGCGATGACGATGGCGTCCTCGCGGCCCAGCTCGCGCTTCATGCGCGCGACCAGGCCCTCGGCCATGGCGGCGGCGCCCATCACGGCGCCGACCTTGATGCACTCCTCGGTATCGCGGCCGATGGCGTGTTCGGGCGCCTCGAGCGGCACGCTGGCGAGCTTGGCGGCACGGGCGGCAAGCGCGTCCATGGAGATGCGGATGCCCGGCGCGATCGCTCCGCCAATGTAATAGCCGTCCTCGTCGATGACGTCGATATTGGTCGCGGTGCCAAAGTCCACCACGATTGCCGGCGCGCCGTAGAAAGTTTCGGCCGCAACGGCGTTGGCGACGCGGTCGGCACCCACGGCCTGGGGGCGTGCCGCGCGCAGCTTGGTCACGGCGGCGGTCTGCGGCCCGATAACGATGGCGTCTGCCGCGATGCGGTCGGCCACGGTGTGCCACTCGCGCGAGAGCTGCGGCACCACGCCGGCGAAGGCGATCGCGTCGACCGCGTCGAGCGAGAGGTCGTACATCTTAAAGAAGCCCATCAGGCGCACGTGAATCTCGTCGGCGGTATAGGAGCGGTCGGTGGGCATGCGCCACGACTGCACCAGCTCGTCTCCGTCAAACAGGCCCATGGCCGTCTGCGTGTTTCCCATATCGATAGCGAGCAGCATGTCTACTCCCGGTGTCGGCGTAAAAGGACGCGCACCATTGTATACGTGCCGTCGGCG
>CABUGI010000111.1 GCA_902491055.1 uncultured Collinsella sp.
CCGTGGTCATCTGGTTCCTTCAGACGTTCGACATCCGCTTTAACGTGGTCGCCGACCAGTCGCAAAGCCTGCTTGCCGGTCTGGGTAGCATCATCGCGCCGGTGTTGGCCCCGCTCGGCTTTGGCGACTGGCGCGCCTCGACGGCGCTCGTCACGGGGCTCATTGCCAAGGAGAGCGTCATCTCGACGCTCACGGTGCTTTTGGGCGCAACGTCGCCCGCGGCACTGTCAGCCATGTTTTCGCCGTTTACCGCCTACGTGTTCCTGGTCTTTACGCTGCTGTACCCGCCTTGCGTGGCGTCCATCGGCGCCGTCAAGAGCGAGTTGGGCGCACGCTATGCCGTGGCCGTATTCGCGTTTCAGGTGACGGTCGCCTGGGTCGTGGCGTTTGTCGTGCATTCGGCGGGCATGTTGCTGGGGTTGGCTTAGTTATGAATTGACGGCGCAACCTCTGTGTATCGAATTGTTTTCGGCCCCGCATCTGTTGCTGACGGATGCGGGGCCGTTGCTATATAATCGCCTCCGCTCAAAATGATTGGAGACGTTATATATGAGTCAGGCAAGGCAAGACGGCATCACGCTCAGGCAGTGGCTCCCGCTCGTCGGGCTCACCTGCTGTGCGTTCGTGTTCAACACGTCGGAGTTTATGCCCATCGGCCTTTTGACTGATATCGCCGCGTCGTTCTCGCTCGCCGAGGCCCAGACGGGCATCATGATCTCGGTCTATGCCTGGGGCGTCATGCTGCTGTCGTTGCCGCTCATGGTGTTCGCTTCGCGTTTCGAGTTCAAGCGGATGCTGCTGGGCGTGCTCGCCGTGTTCTCGCTGGGCCAGTTCCTGTCCGCCTTGGCACCGACCTATCCCATCTTAGTCTGCGCGCGCCTGGTGGTTGCCTGCGCGCACGCCGTGTTCTGGTCGGTCGCCTCGATCATGGCGTCGCGCCTGGTTGACACACGCCACGGGGCGCTCGCTATCAGCATGATCGCCACGGGCTCTTCCATCGCACAGATCTTTGGCCTGCCGCTCGGTCGCGCCATTGGCTTGGCCGTGGGCTGGCGCATGACGTTTGCCGTGGTCGGAGCGCTGTCTGCTGTCGCGGTCGTCTACCAGGCCACGGTGTTCCCTGCCATGCCAGCGGGCGAGCGTTTTACGCTCAAGCAGCTGCCCGAGCTGCTCAAGAACCCGTTCCTCATCGCGCTCTACGCAGTCACGGTCTTCATGGCGACCGGCTATTACGCAAGCTACAGCTATATCGAGCCCTTCCTGGCGCAGGTCGCGCACGTCGATGCGGGCGCCATTACCATGACGTTGACGGCGTTTGGCTGCTCTGGTTTGCTCGGAAGCTGGCTGTTTGGCCGCCTGTTCGATGGGCATCGCTTCCCGTTCTTGGCTATCACGCTCTCCGGCGTGCCGGTGGCTCTGCTGCTCATGGGTCCGGCCGCATCGTCACTCGCCGCGGTTCTCGCTGTGTGCGCACTGTGGGGTTGCTGCGCCACGGCCTTTAACGTGGCGTTTCAGGCCGAGCTCATCAAGCACACGCCGGCAGATTCGTCGGCCGTCGCCATGTCGATCTTCTCGGGCCTGTTCAACCTCGGTATCGGCACGGGTACCGCGATCGGCGGAGCCGTGGTTTCGGGTCCCGGTATCGCCTGGATCGGCTTTGTGGGCGGGGCGATTGCCGTCGTGGGCGTTATCCTCGCCATCACGGTGATGTTCCCAGCCATCCGCCGCGCCAAGCCCGTCGCCTAGCCACGTCCCCTCATCAGTTGCGGTGGAATAGTTCCTGTTTAAGGCCTTTGAAGGCCCAAGCAGGAACTATTCCACCGCAACTTATTTTGGGGGAGGGGATACAAGCTGGGCATACAATGGATGTCGTTGTGTTGAGCTTACCGGGAGGTTGCTATGTGGGCATACGAGACGACGTTCTATCAGATCTATCCGCTGGGCTTTTGCGGAGCTCCGCGCGAAAACGTCGCCCCCGTTGCCGAGGATGAGCTCGCCCAGGCCGCCGATGTCGAACCCAACCCCGATGCTCCTATCATGAAGATTGCCCAATGGGCCGACTGCCTGCAAAAACTCGGCGTTGGCGCTGTGCTCATCAACCCGCCGCTCGAGTCCGATAGTCACGGCTACGACACGCGCAGCCTGCGCCATATAGACCGTCGCCTGGGCGGGGATGCCGACTTTGCCGCCGTATGCGACACGCTGCACGCCCATGGCATCCGCGTGGTGCTCGATGCCGTCTTCAACCACGTCGGTCGCGGCTTTTGGGCCTTCCGCGATGTGCAGGAGCGCAAGTGGGATTCGCCGTACAAGGATTGGTTTCACATCAGTTTTGACGGCGACTCCTGCTATGGCGACGGCTTTTGGTACGAGGGCTGGGAGGGTCATTTTGAGCTTGTGAAGCTCAACCTGCAAAATCCCGCTGTGGTCGATTACCTGCTCGAGTCTGTGCGCCGTTGGGCCGACGTCTTTGGCGTCGACGGCCTGCGCCTGGACGTCGCCTACATGCTCGACCGCGACTTTATGCGCCGCCTACACTCCTTTACCCGTGAGCTCAAGCCCGGCTTTGTGCTCATCGGCGAGACGCTCCACGGCGACTACAATCAGATCGTCAACGACGAGATGCTCGACTCGTGCACTAATTACGAGTGCTACAAGGGCCTGTATTCCAGCTTTAACTCGGTCAACATGTTCGAGATCGCCCATTCGCTGCACCGTCAGTTTGGCGGCGACCCTTGGTGCATCTACCGCGGCAAACACCTGCTGTCGTTTGTCGACAACCACGACGTGCCGCGCCTGGCGAGCATCCTCACCGACAAGTCGTGCCTGCGTCCCGCCTATGGCATGCTGTTTGGCATGCCGGGCATCCCGTGCGTCTACTATGGCAGCGAGTGGGGGATTCCTGGCGAAAAGGGCGGCCCCGATGGCGACTGGGCGCTGCGCCCTGTGCTCGATGAGCCTGCGCCCAACGAGCTGACGGCGTTCATCACGCAGCTCGCGCACCTTCGCTCGGCCGACGACGCAGCTGCCCGTGCTCTTAACTACGGTGCCTATCGCAACGTGGTGATCCAGAATAAACAGCTGCTGTTCGAGCGCGCCTGCGACGATGCGACGGTGCTCGTGGCAGTGAACGCCGTGGACGAGCCTTACACCTTTGGCGCCGGCGAGCTCAACGGCTCCTTTGTCGACCTGCTTGCCGACGGCGCGCCCACGGTCGAGCTGGCGGGCTCCCTTGAGCTTGCGCCCTACGAGGTGCGTTATCTGCTGAGGGCCTAGGCCATGGCTGCGTCCGACGAGGGCTATCAACATATTGAGCATGGGTTTGAGCCCGTGTTTGACGAGCGCTCGCGCGTTTTGGTGCTGGGGTCGTTTCCCTCGGTGCTCTCGCGTGCCAATGCCTTCTACTACGGCAATCCGCAGAACCGCTTTTGGCGCGTGATGGCCGCGTGCCTCGGTGTGCCCGTGCCGCCCAACGAGGGCGATCCTTTGGCAAGCGGTGAGCCCGCGACGCTCGATGCCTCCATTGCCGCCAAGCGGGCCATGCTGCTGAACGGCGGCGTGGCCCTGTGGGATGTGATCGAGAGCTGCGACATTAAGGGCTCGAGCGACGCGAGCATTCGCAACGTTGTGCCGGCACATATCGAGCGCATTACCGGCACAGCTCCCATTGGGCGGGTGATATGCAACGGTGGTACAGCTGGCCGGCTCTACAAGCGCTATCTACAAGAACGCACCGGGCTGTCCGCCATCGTCCTGCCCTCGACAAGTCCCGCCAATGCAGCGTGGCGTCTGGAACGTCTTGTTGAGCGTTGGCATGCAGCCGTTGACTGGGCCGCTCTCTAATTTAGATATTGGATTGAGCATGGGTGCTGAGGCGTTTGATGATGGCGCGCCAGATCGGCGCGGGCAGCGCGGGCTCGACACGCACCATGCCGTCGGCGTCGACACTATCGGCATTGCTACCTCCAAGCAGCTGCGCATGTTCAATGGAGCAGCCCATGCGCACGGCGCCCACAAGCTTATCCATCGCTTCCGAAAATGGTCGGCGCAAGAGGCCCATGCGTGGGGAATGGCGAAGCGCCGCGATGCCGCTGCCGGCACAGATGACAACGCCGTCGCACCATGGCAGGTCACGTAGAATACATGCCCGGTACAGGCGGTCGAGGACTTCGTCCGCCTGCTTATTGTTTTTGGACAGGGCCTGGACGACGACATAGATGCGTGTCTCTGTATTCCCAAGGCGATCGAGTATCTGCTCGACAGCGATCATCGCCTCATCATCAAATGCATCATCAACAGCGAGCACCATGCCATCGACTGCGCCGGCATCATCCGCCTCCAAGTCAACCGGGCGGGGGAGCGCGGTGCCGGAAAGCCGGGCATAGGCGGCGATGGCATCCTGCAGGTCCCAAAGCAAAAACTCAAGATCGGCGCTATTGGGAATGCTGATATACGCAATGGTTTGCAGTGTTTTTGGTACATCGCCGTGTGCGGTCGGCTCCATGCTGCCTCCTTTCCGGTTGGTTTCCGTTTAGGTTACACCGTCCGGCGGCGCCCCGCCGCGCTATCCTAGTGCAACCCTTACGAAAGGAACGCCATGCGACTGCCCATGAATACCTCGCTTGCCACGCTCAAGCCCTCCGGTATCCGCCGGATCAACGCGCTCGCCGCCCAGCATCCGGGGTGCATCGCGCTCGCGCTCGGCGAGCCCGATTTTCCCACGCCCGATGTGATTAGCGCCGAGGTGACCGCCGCACTGGACCGCGGTGACACGCACTATCCGCCCAACAACGGTCGCCCCGCCCTGCGTGATGCACTGTCCAAATATATGGATGACGCGGGCCTGGCGTTTTCCGCCGATGAGGTCATCCTGACCGACGGTGCGACCGAGGCACTGTCGGCAACATTCATGGCTATGCTCAACCCCGGCGACGAGGTCAT
>CABUGI010000112.1 GCA_902491055.1 uncultured Collinsella sp.
ACTGGTTTGCCGAGCAATCAGGCGTTGTGCAGTCGGTATCGTTGGGGACCATATCCCTCACCGCCATCCACAGCGGAAGCAACCTGAACAAAGATCTTCAGAACATCGCCTGTACCAAATCATCGTTTATCAACCGAAACGTACTTGAAAGTCTGTTCCCCACAGCGACCGTGACCGAATACCGATCCGACGATGAAGCGTTCGACGCCCTCAGGAGGGGAACGGCGCGCTGCGTCGTCGCTCCCAGTTCACGCGTAAAAACCCTCGGCGATCGTTATGATCTCGAGGACTGCGAGACGGTCGAGCTCCCTGACACCTGCGAGCTCTCGTGCTGGATTTCGCGCGGAAAGCCCGAGCTGCTGGGAATCATCAACAAGGGCATCGTCAATGCCGGAGAATCGCTCTCCGCAAGCAATTACTCCTCTACGTCGTACACGGCCCAGGAATCCAACACGCTTCAATTCCTTTATCGCAACCGCACCGCCGTTGCCTCCACCCTCATCGGTATGTTGTCGGTCAGCATCGTCCTGCTCATCTGGGCGCTCGTGCGCGCTCGAACCGAGCGCGAAAAAGCCGACGCCGCCAACGCCGCTAAGACGGCATTCCTCACGCGCATGAGCCACGACATCCGTACGCCGCTCAACGGCATCCTGGGCCTTATCGATATCGAGGAATTGAAGGAAGGCGATATCCAGGTCGCCCGCGAAAGCCGCGCCAAGGCTCGTGTTGCCGCCAATCACCTGCTCTCGCTGATTAACGACATCCTCGAGATGGGCAAAATCGAAGACCGCAAGATAACACTGGAACATGCGCCTTTTAACCTCAAAGAGCTCTGTGACGATACGCTGGTTCTGTGCAAGCTCCGCGCATCCGATAACGGCATCACCATGCAGGACAATAGTCTGCCATACACCACGGGGCCATACATGGTCGGCAGTCCCACCCATATCCGACAGATCATGATCAACCTGTTAGACAACAGCATTAAGTACAACAAGCACGGCGGCTCCGTCACCTTTAGCTCAAAGACCAAGCCACTCGATAACGGGCGCGCGCTCTTTTGCTTTAGCGTTTCGGATACCGGCATTGGCATGACTTCCAAGTTTTTAAAGCATATCTATGAGCCGTTTGCCCAAGAAGGTAACGATGCGCGTAGCAAGTTCCAAGGAACCGGCATGGGCATGCCAATCGTCAAGTCGCTTATTGAACTGATGGGCGGCACCATCGAAGTCACCAGCGAACTCCATGTGGGCACCTCGTTCTACGTGGAGATTCCGCTCGATATCGACAAGAACCCCCAGGCGCGGGCGAATACGGTCGAGGGGGCGCTCGACTGCTCGCTCGCCGACATGAACGTACTGCTCGCCGAAGACAACGAATTGAATGCCGAGATTGCCCAGGCGCTGCTAGAATCCGAGGGCGTCGTGGTCACCCGCGCCGCCAACGGCAACGAAGTCGTCGATCTGTACCTATCGCATCCCGCCGGCAGCTTCGATGCGATCCTGATGGACATTATGATGCCGGACATGGACGGTTACGAGGCAACCCGCACGATTCGCCTGAGCGAGAAGGTCGATGCAGCCGATATCCCCATCATCGCGCTCACCGCCAATGCCTTTGCCGAGGACGCCAAGGCGGCACACGACGCCGGCATGAACGCCCATCTGTCCAAACCGCTCGACTTTAACAAGCTCAAAAACATACTCGCCCGCATCAAGAAAAACGGATCCGTTTCGCTATAGTTTGTGCTCAACCACCACGCACGACCAGAAAGGAAGCCAACGATGTTTAGGCCCTTACGTCGAAAGAAACGCGCTATCACCGACGAGGAAGCGCGCAAACTGCTCGCCACCTGCAAGCGCGGCGTCTTTGCCGTCAACGGCGACGATGGCTACCCGTACGCCATTCCCGTCAACTACTTCTTTGACGCCGAGCACGACAAGATCTATTTCCATGGCGCCAAAGCCGGCCACAAGGTCGACGCACTCAAGCGCGATGACAAGGTCTGCTTTACCGTATACGGCAACGAGTGGTACCAGGACGGTGACTGGGCTCCCTACGTTATGAGCACCGTCGTCTTTGGCCGTTGTCGCCTGGCGAATGACACCCCCGCGTTTATCGAGGACAAAGTCCGCCAGCTCGCCCTTAAGTACTACCCTTCTGCCGAAGAAGTCGAAGAGGAAATCGCCAAAGACATCAAGGGCGTCCAGCTCTACGAGATTTCGATTGAGCATCTTTGCGGCAAGCAGATTCAAGAAAAGTAAGCCCCTCAGCAGGCCTCATCAATAATAATATGGCCCGGTTCCAACCCACCTTGGAACCGGGCCATATGCTTATGAAGCGTCGGCGGCGATGTGCGCTAGCGCCTCGACGAGCTCTTGCGAGCTCACAGGTTTGCTCAGGTGCGCGTTCATGCCCGCCTCACGCGAAAGCCTGCGGTCGTCGGCAAAGGCGTTGGCGCTCACGGCAACAATCGGCGTGGTCGCGGCATCCTCGCGATCGAGTGCTCGAATCCGACGCGTGGCCTCAAGGCCATCGATACCGGGCATCATGATGTCCATCAACACCGCGTCGTACTCGTACGGCGCGCTCGCGGCAAACATCTCGACGGCAGACTCGCCATCCTTAGCATGCAACACGATGGCACCGGCACGGCTGAGCGTAAACTGCGCGATCTCGGCATTCAGATCGTTATCCTCTACGAGCAAAACGCGCAAGCCCTGGAGCGCATCGCCGTCTCCCGCATCCGCGGGAACTGCCTGAGGAATCTCGGAGCGGTCGCACTTCTCGAACGGCAGGCGAATGGTAAACGTCGTCCCCTGCCCCAAGACACTCGTAAAGCTCATGGTTCCGCCCATAAGCTCGACCAGCTGTTTTGCGATAGGCGCGCCCAGGCCAGTTCCCGACGAAGCGCCTTCCACCTGCTGCTCCTCGCGGCAAAACGGCTCGTAGAGGTGCTTTTGGAACTCCTCGCTCATGCCAATACCGTTGTCGGCGATCGTGTATTCATAGACGGGGACGCCATCCGCTGGCTCCACCTCGCGGCACACCAGGCGGACATAGCCGCCCTGGCGGTTGTACTTGACGGCATTGCCGGCAATATTGAGCAACAAACGCTTGAGGTGCGTCACGCTCACCCGCGCATAGGGATGATTAAGCGTCTGCTGGTCGCAGATAATTGTCACCAGACGCTCCTCGGCCTGGCGCTCCAGAATATCGCGCACTTCACAGTTGAGGGCCACCAAATTTATGGGCACGAGGTTCAGGTCGACCTGCCCGCTCTCCAGGCGACTCATATCGAGCGCCTCGTTGGCAAGGTCGAGCAGCAGTCCCGATGCCGTCCAGATTTTTGAGCGGCACTCGGTCTGCTTTTGCAGATCGTCCGCATTGGCATCGCCGACCTCGACCATGCCGCGAATGCCGTTGATGGGCGTGCGCAGATCGTGGCTCATGCGACGCAAAAACTCCGTCTTTGCCGAGTTGGCAGACGAGGCCTCACGCGCTGCCTTTGCCAGCTTGTCGCCATAGTCGCGCTCCTGCTGCAGCAAGTCCGTCAAACGTCGACGATCAGCGCGGCGACGCACCATCACAACAACGGCTATAACACCGCTGTAGAGCACCAGCACGCCGGCAGCAACAGCCGCGACGACCTCAAAGTAGCGCCGCGCCGAGGCATAGGTGTACACGTAGAACCCGCGCGCTTTTCCAAATGTGCCCAAATACCACTCGCCGCTGGCGTTGACCAGTCGGACTTTGCCGGGCAGGCATCGATCCTTAATACCGTCGACAATAAAGACATCCGTTGCAGGCAGATTGAATACGCCCAATATGGTGGGTTCAACGGCATTGGTCGCAACGACTTTGCCATCGCTTTCGATTACGATATTGCCACTGTCGATGGTCTCATAACCACCGAGCAAGCTCTGCAGTTTGAGCGTATTGCTTGCAACTGCCTTCGCGCTCTGATGCCTGACCGCGATAACGATGCCCTCGCCATCTTGCCGGGTCACGCAACCAATGTCTGCAACCGAATCATCCGAAAGCGTAATGCGGGCGGTATAGGACTTAAGCGGATGGGCTGCCACCTCCAGCACGGGTGCTTCCTTGAGATACGTAGCGAGTGACTCATAGCCCACGCCATCCGTCGAGGACTCGGACACCAAATTGCCCGATGCGTCCGTCACGATCAGCGCGCTCACGTTGAACTGGTCGGCATATTGCTCCAGCATGGCGTTATCCACCGAACCGTCGCGCTCCATATCGCGCGCTGTCTCTCCGGCGATCTCCATAACGCGAATCAGGTTTTTGGTCGTATAGGCGCTATTGAATGCATCGTAGGAAAGGCTCTGCGTCGCCACGTAATCGACAACGTCGGCAAAGCGCTGCTCGGCCTGAGCTGCCGTGTAGCCGTAGCTCATCATGCCGGCAGCAACCGAGAGCGCTATCCCCAGCAGGGCGACAAGGAGCCATGCCCCTGTCGAACGATTGCCCCGCTCCTGAGCGGCGTGGTCAGGCGCATCGATCATGACAGGCCCTCCATATTCAAAAATGGCGAAGGGTCATCAAAGTACTTTGACACCAGACGTTCCATGGTGCCATCGGCAAGCATTTCTTGGTAGGCACGGGTGAGTTTAACGTCGATGCCGCGCGTATCATTGATATCGAAAGCGGTGCCCAAACCAACCTCTAGCAGCGGCTCATCCAAAATGCGATACGTCACACCATAGTCTTTTTCGTAGGTGAGCAGCGAGGACTCATGCGCGGCGATGGCGTCGACCAGACCTTCGACGAGCGCCGGGTTCAGGTATGAGCGGTCCGAAAAGCAGTAGAGCTCTTTGATCTGACGCTCCTATATGGCAAGGTCTTTTTTAGAATCCATTTTTCGCTCGGCCTCGAAGGCCTGCCTGTCCCAATCGAGCGGGAGCCCCGCCTCGACCC
>CABUGI010000113.1 GCA_902491055.1 uncultured Collinsella sp.
TACCAAAATGCGCTCGTTCATGCGTGCTCCTCTCGCGCTCCATTATGCCCGAGGCGACGCACGCCACACACAACAAGCGTGGGTGATTAAGTCGGCCTTAAGCACCCTTGTGCCCGTTCGGGTGCGGATGTGGGCCACGCGCGCACGCGATGATCGCCGACGCCGGCAAACGATATACTCTAGTTTCAGAAGAGACCATCCCGTCGAAAGCGAAATCCGTGAAGTCCCTCACCTCTTTTGCAAAGCGCTCAGCCCAGCTTGCCGCCGGCTTTGTCTGCGCTATCGCCCTTGCCGCTGGCGCGCCCACCGTCGCCGGCGCCCAAGTGCTCACGACCGACAATGTTTGCGGCAAAACCGCCGATGCGCGCGGCATCACGGCCGAAAACCTGCCCGATATCGATGCGACCAATGCCCTCGTCATGGGCAAAGACGGTACCGTCTACTATGCCCGCGGCGCCGATGAGCAGGTCAAGATTGCCTCGATCACCAAGGTCATGACCGCAATCCTAACCGTCGAGAATTGCAAGATGGACGAGAAGGTCACGGTGAGCAACGCCGCAGCCACCGTGGGTAATTCGACCGCTGGCTTGCTCGAAGGCGACGAGCTTACCGTGGAGCAGGCACTGCGCGGCCTGATGATTCCCTCGGGCAACGACGCCGCCATCGTTCTCGCCGAATATGTGGGCAAGAAGATCGACCCTAAGACCAAAGACGCCGAGGCCACATTTGTGAAGGCCATGAACGAGCGCGCTAAGAAGCTCGGCTGCACCGGTACGCTTTTTGAAAACCCGCATGGTCTGGACTTTGATGAGTGGGCTGGCAATATGCACTCAACCGCACACGACGTAGCGCTGATGATGCAGGAGGCCATGAAAAACGACACGATCCGCGAGGTCGTAGCGAGCGAGGATTCCTGGATCGAGGTCACGGGCGCCGACGGCACCGACCATTCGCATTCCATGGACACGCATAACTATTTGCTGGGTCAAGATGGCAACATCGGTGGCAAGACCGGCACCACCGACGACGCGGGCTATTGCTTTACGAGCGCCTACAACCGCGACGGCGACGAGATCTACACCGTTATTTTGAACTCCACCACCACCGATCAGCGCTTTACCGATACCGCTACCCTTGCCAATTGGTACTACGGTCACAAGGTGACGGTCGCAATCGCCAACACGCAGGAAAAGACCGCCAACGGCAACCCGCTTATGGCACGCATTAGCCAGACAGATTGGACGGACAAGACGATCGACGCCACGCTCGCCGACCCCGCCGCACAGACAACGGTGTTCTCACTCGCCGGCAAAGTGACCGAAAAAGTTAGCTACGATGACCTTTCGGGCACGGTGCATGTTGGCGACAAGGTAGGCAGCGTTACGCTCAAGCAGGACGGCACCAAGGTCGCCGTCATGGACCTGGTTGCCGACGAGGAAGGCACAGGGCCGAATCCCATTGAATGGCTCCTTGTGAAGCTCGACCGCCTGGGCCGCCGCATCGACAACCGCCCACTTGCGGCAGAGAGCGAGACCGTCGCCAAGGCTCCTGAGATGTAGAGTGCAAGAATAATCAGCCCACCGAAAGGAGGCGTCCGAAAGGATGCCTCCTTTTTTGAGGGTTCGAATCCCCAGTCGCCTTTCTCCGCACAAAAAAAGGGCCCCAAATGGGACCCTTCTTCAAATTCGTACTGGCGGAGAGCTGGGGATGTCCGGGCATGCTACGCATGCCCTCCGGCTTCAAAGCCTGGCGGCTTTTCGCCCACGGGCTACAAACGCTTTCGCGTTTGCTTAACGCCCGTGCCCTCTCGGGTTCGAATCCCCAGCCGCCATTCTTGATAATAAAAAAAGGGCCCCAAATGGGACCCTTTTTCAAATTCGTACTGGCGGAGAGCTGGGGATTCGAACCCCAGATGCCCTTTTGGGGCATACTCGCTTAGCAGGCGAGCACCTTCGGCCTCTCGGTCAGCTCTCCGTAACAGCCGTTCTATAGTAACCAAACAGCCAAGGATGGGCAAGAGGAAATTTTCTAATTGCCTAGCATCCTTTCCTCCTTGGAAGCTTCACCTACCCCAGCGAGCGGTTGAGGGAGCCGAGTTCGTCGTTGCCCATGGTGCGCCACATTTGGAAGATGCAACCGCGTGCCAGGAAAAAGAAGCCGTTGTCGACCAGTTGAACAGCGGCATCTGCCAGCTGATTCGTTACGGCGGACACTGGCGGCAGCTCGAGTCCAGCCTTGCGGATGGTCTCGACCGCTTCCTCGAACGTCGGAGGCTCGCTGACGCCCATCTCGTTCATAAGGCCCTGCATTTCTTCCAGCGCGCTACTGCCCGACTCCTCGCCGCGCGGCACCAGACGGTAACAAGCCAGCGCCAGGTCGAGCTGATCGCAATTCCAATAGGCAAACGCCAAGCGATAGAACAGGTAGCCGATTGCAGAACGATCGCTGGCAATACGTAGGCCGTGGCGCGCCACCTCGATAATCTCGTCAAAGCGCTCCAGACGCGCAAGCACGTTGATGAGCGCAAAGTGCGATTGCATGGACGAGCGCGCCAGATCGTAAAGATGGCGCACCTCGGGCAGCGCTCGTTCAAAGTCCTCTTGCTCGGCGTAAAAGCTGCAGATCTCGTGCTGGGCAAAGTACAGCGCATCGGGCGCACGAAGGATTCGCACAGAGCGGTCTTCTTCCAACACCGGTAGCACCATGCGCACCAGCTGGTTATCGCAAAACTGCGTTTGAACCGGACCTGTCGCCAAAAGCTCGGCGACGGCGCACTTAGCCTCCAACTCCTCGACAAGACGAGAAAAGCCTTCAAAAGCACCTGTACGGTCGACTTTTGCCTGCTCGCGCAATTCAACAACACGGGCCACGTATGGGTCGTCGTCCTCTTCCATGACCTCCAACTCGTCAGCCGTATCGGCAAGCAGCAGATCGCGCAGCGCCGGCGGCAGCGTGCGATGGTCATCACGCGGACGAGCATGAACCTCCGCAGGCTCAATCGTCTCCGGAGCGGTTGACTCATACGCCTCAAGTACACGCTTGCACGGCATATCGTCCATGTCCATGCTCTCAAGATCCTTGGCGACAGGCACGCAATCGGCCAGATAGGCCGCACGCCCAAAGAAATACGTTGCAACAACGCGCTCGCCCTGCTCACTGTCGGGAGCAGCAATCTGCACATAGCAGCGCGTGATGCAGGCGCCCGCGGCAAAGCAAGCCGCCGCGAGTGTAAGCACAATACGCGCATCGTGCTCAGTGGCCCATGCTGCGCGCTTAGGCTCATCCACCTCACGCCAGGCGTCATCTTGAGCATCGTATTCGCGCTGCGGCATAGCATCGACAACCGTGCGGCCAAATCGCACCAACATGATGCCCTCGGCGACGTTCGCTCGATAGGTGTAGTCGAGCCGCGTGACCACGTTGAGCGCCTCTACGATACGTGCAAAACGGGTGCGAACGTCCCACTCGCCACCCGGCTGGCACGCAACCGTCCCCGGCTTGGCCCACGGGTTGTCATTCGACAGCGTTTCGAGCAAGCGAGGAACGTCGTCTGTCGTCTTGCTGATATGCCATAGATCAAAGAGCGAGCAGCCCTCAAAGCTTGGCGACGAGGCAACGGGGCCCAACCCTGCCCCAATACGCTCAAGGATGCCCGATAGGCGGTTCAGGCGGCACTCGATGGCAAGCAGGGCATCGATCTCGTCCTGGTCCAGCAGGCTACGGTCAAAATTGAGATAGAAGAGTCTCGAGCGATCGATGCGCGCCAGGCTCATTTCAGTTTTGGCCGCGATGGTGCGCAGGCAAGGCAGATCAACTTCGCCCATCAAAGCGGCGGCATAGCGCTCAATGCCACTTGGATTATCTGTATGGTCAATGCGGTAGAGCAATGTTTCGATTGCATCGGGCAGCGGTGTGGAATCAAAACCCAGCAGCACCTCAACCGGCTCGGGGAGTTTTACAAGTTTGATCTTGTCGACGGCATTTTTCATGCCCTCGTCGAGGCCGTCACCGTCTACCGTGCCTGAGACAGCGTTTTCAGAATCGGCGAATATCACGTAACGCAAGAACATCGAGGCCATGAACTCGCCGTAGCGAAGGCTGCGCGTCGAATTCCACGTCTCGCAATCGGATTGTTCGCGCATGGGGCCTTCGGGAGAGCCGATGACTCGCGCCCGGGAGTGCATCGTCCCATCGGTACCCCTGACCGCAATCTCACCGACGCTGGAATCGGACTCGTCAAGAATCAGCTGCATGTCGGGATCGTCGGGCAGCGGAGCCTCGCTGACGGGGCGGTCCACCTTGTACACCTCACCCGAAACGCTTACGTAGCCCAAAAGCGACACATGACTTTTGCCAACGAATTCGACGACATAACAAGATTCATGCTGATCCTCGCCAAAGAGTTTCCAGACCACGCCATATGAGCGTCCCGCAGGCTGCTCGGGCATCGCCGGAAAGTGCTTCTTGGGATCGAGAAACCTGAGCTTGTATGTCGGACGCTCTGCCACGAAATATCACCCTGATCGGTCGCTTAAAGAAGGAGTGGCCGCGAATAAGTCGCGACATCTACTCGGAATCTTACACGAGTCGACAGGAAATCGTCCCTTTGGACGAAAGCACTCAAGCTGGCGTAAAAGAAAAGCCCCCGTTGCCGGGAGCTTTAATCTCAAATGGTGCGGCGTATAGGATTCGAACCTATGACGTTCTGATTCGTAGTCAGACCCTCTATCCAGCTGAGGTAACGCCGCGACTTGTTGATTATTATGCACATGTACTGAATAAAGGTCAAGCGTTTTTCAAAAAAAGTTATTGAATTTGATTTCCTTGATTATCGACTTTATCCGAACACCTCCCACATTCATCCGCACATGTACGGA
>CABUGI010000114.1 GCA_902491055.1 uncultured Collinsella sp.
TGCTTTAAAGCCTCGCGCGCGGCTGCCAAGGAGGTCCGTCGCGTCGAGGAGGCCTCGCGTGCGCAGGGGAGTCGCGTCGAGGAAGCGCGTTTTGCCCTCGAGCGCATCGGCGAGGTCGACCCCAAGCCAGGCGAGTATGAGGAACTCGAGGAACTGCTGCCGCGCTCCGAACATGCCGAGGTACTGGTTGCCACAGCTAATGATGCCCATGCATCGCTTGCCTCTGAAGGGGGAGCGCTCGATGCCGTGAACAGTGCCGTGGCGGAGCTTTCCCGAATGGCTACCGTCGATCGCAAACTGGGCGACATTGCCGATGCACTTTCGGATGCCTGCATCTCTCTTGAGGATTGCGCGAACGAGCTTCGTTCCTATCGCGATGGGGTCGCCTTCGATCCTCGCGAGCTCGCTCGCATGCGCGAGCGGTATTCCGACCTCAAGGGCCTGCTGCGTCAGTGGGGTCCGACCATGGACGATGTCTTTGCCATGCGCGACCGCTCACAAGAGCTGCTGTCGCTGGTCGATGATGGCGATGAACAGATCAAAAAGGCGCGTGAGGCACTCGGGAGCGCCGAGCGCGAGCTGTTCGCTGCTGCCAGGGCACTTAAGCGCGCTCGCAATACGGCGGCCCCGCGCTTCTGCCACGAGGTCGGCCGCCAGATGGCTCGCTTGGAGATGGGCGGTGCCGAGCTCGTCTGGGAGTCGCGCGATCTTCCCCGTGCTGAGTGGACGCCCGTTGGTCCTTCGAGCTACGAGCTGCTATACCGCAGCGGTGCCGGCTTGACGCCACGTCCCCTGCGCCGCATTGCGTCGGGCGGCGAGCTCAGCCGCGTCATGCTGGCAAGCAAGGTCGTCCTCGGTAACGCGGACGGTGTTGATACGCTGGTGTTTGACGAGGTCGATGCTGGTGTCGGTGGCTCCACGGCGCGTGCGCTCGCGGGCGTGCTGGCAGATCTCGCCGCTACGCATCAGGTGATTGTCGTAACCCACTTGGCGCAGGTCGCCGTCATGGCTGACAAGCATTATGTCGTCAGCAAGGAACCGGGCGATGTTCCCCAGACGCATTTGGACGAGGTAACCGGCGAAACGCGTACCGCCGAGATCGCCCGCATGTTGAGCGGCGATCAGTCGGAGGCGAGCTTGGCGCATGCCAAGCAGATGCTTGAAGAAGCTCGAGGTTAGGTCGTATCAGCGGTGTTGGTGGGACAAAATAGACTGAATTTTTTGTCTCACTTCGCGTTTTACTCCACGACCTTATCCGGTTGGATGAGTTCCTCATAGTAGCTGATGTGCTCTCGGGCGTCCTCGATTTCGGGCAGCAGGAAGTTGTAGATGACCTCTATGATCATCGTGGCGCTCATCTTGGAGAATGCGAAGTCACCCGTTGTCAGCAGCGCTTCGTGATTGACGGTATTAAAGGTGTAGTCGGCGAGGCGTGCAAGTGGAGACTTGCTATCGCTGCTGATGACGACTACGGTTGCGCCGCAGTTGCGAGCCGCTTTTGCCATGCGATTCAGTCGGCGCGATTTGCCAGAGTTTGAGATTAGCACGATGACGTCACCCGGGCGTAACGTGAGCGCAAAGCCGATTGATGTCTCGCTAATGGTGCTCGCCATGCAGCGCAGGCCCAGCTGCGAAAACTTAAACGTCGCATCGAGCGCGACCGCGTTCGTATTGCCCACGGCGGCGAACTCAATAACGCCGGCATTCTTAAGCGCGTGTACAACTGCGGCCAACGTGTCGTGATCAATGCCGTCGATGGTCGCATTAAGCTCACTCACCTTGGCGGCGAGGATATTTTTAAGGCTCTGCTCCATGTTGTCGAGCGAGACCTCGTCGGTCAGGCCCTCGTTGCGCTGACTCTCTAAGTCGCGCGCCAACGAAAACTGAAAGCTGCGGAAGCTGCCAAAGCCCAGCTTGCGGCAGAAACGCGAAACGGTCGCCTCGGACGTGGCGGCAGCGCGCGAGAGCTGAGCGGCCGTGAGGCGTGGCGCTTCGGACTGGTGCTCCAATATATAGTCGACAATGCGCTGCTCGGACTCGCTGTATCCCTGATGGGTACTAATGAGGGAAAGTGCGCTCTTGCTACTATCGGTCATGGATGGCTCCTGGTTGGCATGAAAATCTAGCTTGATTTGCAATGCCATAGTATACGGGCATTTTCAATTACAAGATACACCTTGCCGTTTCAAGTGTTGATGGTAAACTTTCACTTGCCGTTTACGGTTATGAAAGAACCTTTCACCGGAGAATTGCGCCTTGTCTCTTCTCACGCGGACGGTAGGTTGGTATCTTTCAAGTGTGGAAAAACGCGCATCGAAGCGCGTGTAGGGGAGCGCCCGCGGGCGCTGTACTCAAGAAGGAGGGACACATGGCTAAGTTTGACATCATCGCCGCGACCGGTTGCCCGACCGGCATTGCGCACACCTTCATGGCGAAGGAGGCGCTGGAGAAGGCTGCTGCCGAGCGAGGTCTGACCATTAAGGTCGAGACTCATGGCCAGGTCGGCGTCGAGAACGAGCTCACCAAGAGCGAGATCGCCGGTGCCAAGGCCGTCGTCGTCGCAGCCGATAAGGATGTCCAGGCTGAGCGTTTCGCCGGTAAGCCCATGGTTTCCGTTGGTGTTTCCAAGGCCCTGTCTGTCGAGGCTGCTGGTAAGCTGATCGACCGCGCGCTCGCCGCCAAGGGCGACGACACGGTTGCCGCTGCCGCCGATGTCGAGGACGAGGTCGAGGAGAAGGAGTCCATCGGTCACGTCATCTACAAGCACCTCATGAACGGCGTCAGCCACATGCTGGTCTTCGTCGTTGCCGGTGGTGTTCTGACCGCCATTTCGTTCCTGTGGGGCATCACGTCCTTTGATTCGACGGCTGCCGACTACAACAGCTTTGCCGCGATGCTCAAGATTATCGGCGGTATCGCCATGAACCTCATGGTTCCGGTGCTCTCCGCTTACATCGCCGAGTCCATCGGCAAGCGCCCAGCGCTCGTCCCCGGTTTCGTCGCCGGTATGATTGCCATCCAGGGCCTGCCTGTTAACGCCGAGACCGGCATGATCGACGCCGGTGGCGCCGGCGTGGGCTTCGGCTTCCTGGGCGGCATCGTCGGCGGCTTCCTCGCTGGCTATGTCATCCTGCTGCTCGAGAAGGTTTTCTCTAAAATTCCTGCGAGCCTTAATGGCCTGAAGGCAATCTTCCTGTATCCGCTGTGCTCTACCGCCATCGTCGGCCTGGTCATGCTCGGTATTTCCGGCCCCATGGCTGCCATTAACCAGGGTATGATGGATTTCCTGCAGAGCCTCGGTAACTCCGGTCCGGTGATCCTTGGCCTGGCCATCGGCTGCATGTGCGCCTTTGATATGGGCGGCCCGGTCAACAAGGCTGCTTACGCTACTGGCACCTTCCTGCTCGGTACCGCTCTCGAAGCTGGCGTCGGCACCGAGACCTACAACTTCGGCACCAACTTCATGGCTGCCGTCTCCGCCGCTTGCATCGTTCCGCCGCTGATCACCACCTTCGCCGTCGTTGTCGGCAAGAAGTACTTCAGCCAGGAGGATCATGACGCCGGTATCGTCAACCTCATCCTTGGTTGCACCCACATCACCGAGGGCGCCATTCCGTTCATGACCAAGAACATCTGGCCCGTCATGCCCATCATGATGCTCGGTTCTTCCATCGCTTCCATCTTGACCATCTTCTTCAACGTTCACGATCCGGCGCCTCACGGCGGCTTCCTGGTCCTGCCCGTTGTCGAGAACGGTCCGCTGTGGGTCCTCGCGATCCTCATCGGCGCCGTGGTCGGTGGCATCCTGTTCGTGGCTTTCAAGAAGTACGACTTCGAGAAGAACCAGAAGCCCGCTCCTGCAACCAAGCCGGTTGAGGCCCCCAAGGCCGCTGCCGTCGAGGCCCCCAAGGCCGAGGCTGCTGACTTCGTGAAGGTCGAGAACGTCTTTGTCGCCGAGGACTTCGCTTCTCGTGACGAGGCTCTGAGCTTCGTTTCCAACCAGGCTGTCAAGGCCGGTATCGCCAGCGACGCCGACGCCGTGATGAACGCCTTCCTGGCCCGCGAAGCCGAGGGCACCACGGGCATGATGGAGGGCTTCGCCATCCCGCATGCCAAGTCCGACGCCATTACCGAGGCTGCCGTCATCGTCGTCAAGGACGAGTCCGGCGTGACCGGTTGGGACACCATGGACGGCGCTCCCGTCAACGTGGCTATCGCTCTGCTCATCCCCGGTGCCCAGGCCGGCACTACGCACCTCAAGATCCTGTCCAAGGTCGCCGAGGCGCTCATGGACGAGGACTTCCGTGCCACCGTCAAGGGTTCCACCGACGCCGCCGAGATCGCCAAGACGATCAACGCCCGCCTGGTCTAATCCTCCAGCCCGCGAATAACATCGCCCCCTGTATATAAGGCGGAGTCCCTCTCCAGGGCCTCCGCCTTTTTCGAATCAGAGAACGCATCGGTTATCCCATCAGCCAGAATACCTTTCAGCCGACATTACTCTGGACCGACCGAGTTTCCGCAGCTTGCTCGCCCACAGGGGCCCGTGCGCGGCCTGTGAGATTTATCGCG
>CABUGI010000115.1 GCA_902491055.1 uncultured Collinsella sp.
GTTAACAGGAGTGCGCGCGGTCGTCTTTTGTTCGACCGCGCGCACCATTTCTTCGTATTTTCGACGTTAGCCGGTATGCCCCAGAGATTACAGCGTGCCGTAGATGCGGTCGCCGGCGTCGCCCAGGCCGGGAACGATGTAGGCAGCTTCGTTGAGATGGTCGTCGATGGCGCAGGTATAAATATGTACGTCGGGGTCCTTTTCGGTCAGTGACTTGAGGCCCTCGGGCGCGGCGACGATGCACAGCATGCGGATATCCTTGACACCGCGCTCGCGCAGGTAGCTGATGGCCATCTCGGCCGAACCGCCCGTGGCGAGCATGGGGTCGACGACCAGGCAGATGCGCTGGTCGATATCCTTGGGCATCTTGCAGTAATACTCGTGCGGCTCGTGGGTGACCTCGTCGCGCTCCATGCCGATGTGGCCCACGCGAGCGGAGGGCACCAGGTCGAGGATACCGTCGACCATGCCAAGGCCCGCACGCAGGATGGGCACGATGGCGAGTTTCTTGCCGGCAAGCTGTTTGAACGTGGCGGTAGTGATGGGGGTCTCGACCTCGACGTCTTCCATAGGCAGGTCGCGCATGGCCTCGTAGCCGTCAAAAAGCGCGAGTTCGCGCACGAGCTGACGGAACTGGTTGGTGCCGGTGTTTTTGTCGCGCAGGATCGACAGCTTGTGCTGGACGAGCGGGTGATCGACAAGGGTCACACGGGACGTATCGTAGGTGACGGTCATGGGTTGATGCCCCTTTCATTGCGGCCGGAAGATGGCCTTGCTGACAAGGCGCATGGCGACGTTGTTGCCGCGCGCCGTGCATTAGTTTAGCGGTTTGTTGTATCGAGCAGCCCATCGCAGCCCTACTGTGAGGTGCTGAGCGAGCGCCTGACTGCATCACGCCAGCCCGCAAGGTTTTGCTCGCGGCGCTCGGCGGACATGTGGGGAAGGAAGGTCCTAACGATCTGGGCATTTTGCTCCAGCTCCTCCAGGTCTTCCCAATAGCCGACGGCAAGACCCGCCAAGTACGCGGCACCGATTGCCGTGGTCTCCACCGTCTCGCATTGCAGCACGGGGATATCCAGCAGGTCGGCCTGGAATTGCATGATGAACTCGTTGCGCGAGGCGCCACCATCGACAGACAGGCGCTCGATCGAAAGCCCCACGTCCTGCTCCATGGCGCGCAGCACGTCGTAGCTCTGATATGCCATGGATTCGCAGGCGGCACGCACGATGGTCGCTCGGCTCGAGGCGCCGGTCAGACCGTACACGATACCGCGGGCATGCGGGTCCCACCAGGGAGCACCCAAACCCGCAAAGGCGGGAACGAAGTAGCAGCCCTCGTTGTCGCTAATCGAAGCGGCGAGTTGTGCCGACTCGCTCACGCTCGAGATGATGCCCATGTTGTTGCGAAGCCAGTTCATGGTGGAGCCGGCGGCAAAGATAGAACCCTCGAGCGCATAGCTGATCTTGCCGTCCGCGGCGATACCGATCGTGGAGACCAGACCGTTCTTGGATTCGACGATCTCGTCGCCGGTGTTCATGAGCATAAAGCAACCCGTGCCATAGGTGTTTTTGGTCTGGCCGGGACGGAAACAGCAGTGGCCGAACAGCGACGCCTGTTGGTCACCCGCCACGCCCATGATGGGCGGCATGTTGGTCATGATGTCGCTCGCGACGCGGCCATAGTCGCCCGAGCTCCAGCGAACCTCGGGCATCATGGAACGTGGAACGTCAAAGAGTGCCAGCAGGTCGTCGTCCCAATCGAGCGTATGGATATTAAAGAGTGCCGTGCGGCTGGCATTGGTGTAGTCGGTGGCAAAGACCTGGCCGCCGGTGAGGTTGTAGATGAGCCAGGTGTCGATGGTGCCGAACATGAGGTCGCCCGCCGCCGCGCTCTCACGCGCACCGTCGACGTTGTCGAGGATCCACTGCACCTTGGAAGCCGAGAAATACGGATCGAGCGTGAGTCCCGTGCGGGAGCGCACCAGCTCCTCGCAACCCTGTTCAACCAACGCGTCAATCGCCGGCGCGGTACGACGGCACTGCCATACGATGGCGTTATAGATGGGCTGGCCGCTCACGCGGTCCCAGACCACCGTGGTCTCGCGCTGGTTGGAGATGCCGATGGCGGCAATGCGATCGGAGTGGATACCGCTCTTAAACTGGACTTCCATCATGACGGCAATCTGGCTGGCAAGGACCGTCATGGGGTCTTGCTCCACCCAGCCGGGACGCGGGAAGCTGGTTTTGACGCTGCGGCGTGCCTGCGCGACGATGCATCCGTACTCGTCGACGATGGTCGCAAGTACCGAAGTGGTGCCGCAGTCGAGCGCCATGATGTAGGAACCGCCAAAGTTGAACGAGGCATCTTCCATGCCCAGGCTGCCCAGATTCAACGACATCGCTTACACCTTTCTATTGCATCGGGTCGGACAGGACCCGTTCGATCTCTGATGCGGGAAGTGCGCCTTGGCGCAGGATCTGGAGCCCGCCGTGCTGGAACGACACGATGGTCGAGGCGTCGCGACACGGGGTCTCGCCGGCGTCGACGGCAACATCGACCCCCTCCAGGATGCGACCTTCGACGGCGGCAAAGCTTGCCGGCGAGGGCGCGCCGTGTGTGTTGGCGCTCGTGCAGGCAAGGGGACTGCCGCAGGCGCGGATGAGCGCTTGGACCACGGGAGAGGCCGAAGCGCGCAGGGCCACGGTGTCGTCGGCAGCACGCATAAAGGTCGGCACGCAGGGAGCCGCCTTGACCACGATAGTCAGGGCTCCCGGCCAGCATCGTCGCGCAAGTACGCAGGCATCTTCCGGGATATCCACGCCATAGCGGTCGAGCGCCTCGACGCCATCGACCAGCCAGGCGACCGTTTGGGTGAGCTTGCGCTGCTTGAGGGTAAAGATGCGGCGGTAGCCAGTACCAAGCGCAGGGACCGCGGCGCCGTTAACGGTGGCATGCGGATCGCGCGGCCACGATGGGAATTCGCCTGTATCTTGGGGCACGGCGTCCGAGAAGGCGTTGACCGCCACGGCGACACCGTAGACCGTCTCGGTCGGGATCAGCGCCAGGCCGCCGCGGCCGAGCACCTCGGCCGCGCGCTCGACGGCAAGCCGATGCGGCTCGCGCGTTCCCTCATATACCCGATAGACCGTCTGCATGTGTATGCCAGCCCCTTACGCTCTGGTGCAAGTTTGTTTACTGTGGGGCATTCTCGCACGAAATGTTCAACCTATTTGCCCAGAGCGCATGTTGGTTTGGTGAGCGGCTCTAGTAGTCGGTGAAAGTGAGGGGGTTATTGGACTGCGACGAACTTCTTTGGCCTGCCGGCGTGGCGTTCTTGGGCGGCGTAGCGCTCGATGCTGTCTATCGTTATCATCCGACGGCCGTCGACGAGTTCAACATCGAGCTTTCCGGCTTTGACCAGCGCGGTAATCCGCGGAGCGGAGACTTTGAGGTCCAGCGCTGCGTCTTTAAATGTTCGGCACGCCGCTTCCCGAGCGTCCTCGTGGTCGATTTCGACTGAAAGGGCCACGACCTCGGCCGAGTGTTCGTACCCCGCCGGAGTCAAACCGTTGTTGAGGTCGTCGGCCAAAAACGCCATCAGCGCCTCGGTGGCATGGGCAATCGCTTCTTCGCGTGTATCGCCATCGGCAAAGGCGCCGGGAATCTGCGGGAAGCTGGCGCAGTAACCGTCGTCTTCTTTTATGAGAACGCAGTCATAGGTAAATCGCTGCCTCATTTTGCCTCCAACTACCATCCAGTTTGGCGACGAATACTTGCCCACGTGCCCTTCTTTGGTCGATCACCACCAGAGCCGTTCACGGTGACAACACGGTCACCAGAAACATACTTAGCATGACTACCGACTTGCGCGACCTTCACGAATCCATCGTGCTTGAGTAGGGCAATGATTTCCCGAAAGGTAGGAGGTTGCATGGGCCGACCTCTTTCAGCCGTCCTAATTATAAACTATTTTATAATTTTTGCTAACAAGTTAATAAATATTACTGGCGCTGCTTGGGCTCGGTGACGATGGCTCGAACGATGCGGGGACGATCGGTGAGGTCGTGGACGATACGCACGTCCGAAAGGCCTGCCTGGCGACAGAGCTCGGCCGCGGCATCGAGGGCGCCCTCGTAGAGCTCGCAGGCAAACAGGCCGCCGGCGCGCAGCATGTAAGGCGCCGCATTGAGCAGGCGGCGGAAGATATCGAGGCCGTCGGCGCCGCCCTCAAGCGCCAGGTCGGGCTCGAAGTCCTTGACCTCGTGCGGCAGTGAGCGCATGACGTCGGTCGGAATGTAGGGCGGATTGGAGACAAGCACGTCGAAGGTGCCCCACTCGTCGTGGGGAATGGAACTCACCAGGTTGGTGAGGCTAAAGGCAACCTCATCTGCCGTGAGGCCGAGGGCGTCGCGGTTTTTGGTGGCCAGATCGATGGCGCGCGGCTCGATATCGGTGGCGGTGCAGGTAACGTGGCCGCGACGCTCCCAGGCAAGGGAGAGCGAGATGCAGCCCGTGCCGCAGC
>CABUGI010000116.1 GCA_902491055.1 uncultured Collinsella sp.
CGTAGCGGGTGGTTTAAAGCTGGCCGCTGCGCGGCCAGCGGACTAAAGTCTTGAAATAAAGGGATAGGGCCACGCGGCCCTATCCCTTTTTGCTAGCTATGGCAGCTTGTGCGCTATTCGCGGCACAGGTGCACGGCGAAACCGGCGAACTCGCGCTTAAAGTACACGAGCTTGGTACCACCGTCGGGCAGCAGCGCGCGCGACTCCTCGTTGACCTCGAGCCCGCGCTCGGCAAACCACTTCTCAGCTGCATCGATGTCGTTAACGGCAAAGCCGATGTGGCCCTTGGTGCCACGACCGTTCTGCTTCATGATCTCGACCAGCGAATCATTAAAGTACGAAACGGGGGTCTCGATAACGGGCAGGCCCATCATCGTCGAGAACAGCTCCGCGATCTCCAAGGCATCTGCCGGGTCAGTGGCGTTAATGCCCACATGGGCAACGCGCATGCCAAAGAGCTCGACCGGATTGGCGTTCTGCTCATTCATACAGGCAGCGCCTACTGAGCCATAACGTCGAGAACGGCCTTCTCGGCAGCGACGCGGTTCATGCCGGTCATGAAGGGCACGCCGCTCACGTACGGGCAGGTGAGGCCCTCGGGGGCAACGGTGGTGGCGATCAGCAGGTCGGCGCCCTCGTCGCAAGCGTCCTTGGCCTCGGAGATGGCGCACTGCACGATCTCATACTTGCCGGCATAACCGTTAGCGTCGAGCATGGTAGCGACCTTCTGGGCAACGAGCGTGGAAGTAGCAGCGCCAGCACCGCAAGCCAAAACGATCTTCTTCATAGGTAATATCTCCCTTCATGGTTTACTTTAGGTAAGTGTACCGCAGCGAGCGATGGCACTCGGCCTCGATGAGCTTTTATGCTAGTTTGCTTGCGCGCTGCGTATAATACATCTAGTACGTGTTGTCATACCGCTTGTTTTACAAGCGACTAAGGACCCTAATATGCCCGATTCCCGCACACTCTGGACCGCCGTCGTTATCATCTGCATCGCCGTGTCGGTGTTCTTTAGCGTCAAAAAACGCACCACGTTTAAGCGCCTGCAGCAGCTTATGGCTGCCAAGCAGTGGGACGAGTTCGATCGTTTGCTCGACGGCAAACTCACCAGCATGCTGTACCCGCGCTACAACCGCGACTACCTGCGCCTGAACTCCTATCTGCTGCGCGAGGACCATAAGCGCGCCGATGAGATGTTCGATTTGCTGCTGGGGCTCAATCTGCCCAAGATGCAGCGCGTCGATCTGGTGATCAAAGCCTTTAACTACTACGTTGGCCAGGAGGACCGCAAAAAGTCCAAGGAGCTTCTGCACGAGATCAAGGGCTTTGAGGGCGGTCAAGCCGAGGCGGTTGCACACGAGTGTCAGCTGATGTACGACACGATGATCCTCAAGCGCCACAACGACATTCCCGAGCTGGAGCGCATGCTCGAGGATGTCGGCGACGACCCGGTCAAGCGCTGCCGCCTGGAGTACCTGTTGGCCCTGCAATACCAAAACAAGGGCGACGAGGCCAAGTTCCAGGAGTTCCTGGAAAAGTCGGGCCAACACTCGATGGCCGTCAACGCGTAACGGACGGCTTGTGCTAGACTTCTAGTCTCACGGGGGCGTGGCGGAATTGGCATACGCAGGAGACTTAAAATCTCTCGCCGCAAGGATTGTGGGTTCGAGTCCCACCGCCCCTACCATATGACGCTTACGGGCCCGTGTCCCTTTGGGATGCGGGCCCGTTTCTTTAAGATGCCGGTGGGACTCGAACCCGCAAGGGGGCGAGCGTTAAGCGGACGCGCAGCGTCCGTAGCGAGCCGGCGAGGGCGCCGGCAGGCGACCGAAGCCGGTGCGGATTTGCGCAGCAAATACGCAGACGTCCCACCGCCCCTACCACGTATTGTTTACGAGCCCGTGTCCCCCAGGGATGCGGGCTCTTTTCTTTTACACGCCGGCGGGGCTCTAAGTTGCGGTGGAATAGATCCTGTTTTGGCAGTTTATCAGCCCATTTAGGAACTATTCCACCGTGACTTAGGTTGGTGTTCCCACATTTTCCGATGGAAAAACGTGGTTGTCTCCCACATTTTCCGATGGAAAAACGTGGTTGTCTCCCACATTTTTCGATGGAAACGCCCAAATGGCCTTATACTAGCCGAGAGGGTTGGGAGGCAATATGCAGCGACAGCTTATGAGTGAACTTATCGCTTGGAAATCAAGGGCGAATCGCAAACCTCTCTTGCTTAAGGGAGCCCGCCAGACAGGAAAGACTTGGCTTCTTAACGAATTCGCAAGTCAGCAGTATCGAAACGTCATTCGTTTTGACTTTATGCTCGAGCCGAGCACGCGCTCGCTGTTCGATGGGAACCTCGACCCCAAGCGCATCATCTCCCAGATAGAACTCCTACGTGGCCAAACCGTAACGCCGGAAGACACGCTCATCATCTTCGACGAGATCCAAGAGGCGCCACGCGGGATCACCTCGCTCAAGTACTTCACCGAGCTTGCACCCGAATACCACATCGTAGCAGCCGGTTCCTATATGGGCCTCGCGCTCCGACGCGAAAACGAGTCATTTCCCGTCGGCAAAATCGACCAGCTCACCATGCGTCCCATGGGGTTTGCTGAGTTCGTTCGTGCCGTCGACGGCAACCCGCTCGCCGACGCCATCCTTGCCGCAGACATGAACCTTCTAGCAAACGTTACCGAAAAGCTCGAGCACTTGCTCAAGGAATACCTTGTTGTCGGCGGTATGCCCGAAGTTGTCTCCGCTTTCGCCGAGACACGCGACTTCATCGAAGCCCGAAGGCTTCAGCAGCAAATCATCGAGGCTTACGAATCCGATTTTGGCAAACATGCACCCGCCCGCATCGTCGAGCGCATGAGGTTGGTTTGGAAATCCCTTCCCGGCCAGCTTGCAAAGGAGAACAAGAAGTTTGTCTATGGCGCCCTTCGCCCCGGAGCGCGCGCACGCGATTTCGAGGAAAGCCTCCAGTGGCTCACGGACTACGGAATCGTTCATAAGGTGCCACGTGTTTCCGCTCTAAAGGCGCCGCTCTCGAGCTACGAAGACCTCTCGGGCTTCAAACTGTTCTGCATCGACACCGGCATCCTCGGAGCGCTCTCCGGTCTCTCTCCGGCCGTCGTTCTTAACGGATCCGCTGTTTTTACCGAGTTCAAAGGTTCGCTGACCGAACAATACGTCGCGCAAGAGCTCTTGCTCCAGGACAAAACTCCCGCGTATTGGTCCTCTACCTCCGGCAATGCCGAAACCGACTTTGCCATCGACCATGCGGGAACCGTGCTTCCGCTTGAGGTCAAGGCGGCAGAGAACCTTAAAGCGAAGAGTCTGAAAATAGCCTGCGAAAAATTCAAGCTCGAGCGTTGCGTGAGGAGCTCCCTGGCGGCATATAGAGACGAGGGCATGCTCGTCAATATTCCGCTTTGGGAGATTGGGCAAATCGACAAGCTGGCATAGGCGCTGTAGGGACGCCCCGCAAGGACTGTCCCCAGGTGCCGGCTGTTGAGTTGCGGTGGAATAGGGACTGTTTGGTGCCCGAAAGGGCGATTTTAGTCCGTATTTCACCGCAACTTATTATTTAGAGGGCGCTGAGGCTGGGGGTCCAGCCGATGGTGGGGGTCGCGCCGTCGAGGGTCTCGTTGATGGTGGCGGCCATACCGGCGAGCAGGCTGTTCTCGCTTACGGTGAGCGTCTTGTAGCCGCCGGCACGCATGAGTTCGCGGATCACCACGGCGCCAGCCAAGATCACGCCCGCGCGTTTGGGCTGTACACCCGGTAGCGCGGCGATGCCTTCCGCGTCCAACACAGACATGCGCTCGATAGCGGCCGAGACCTGCTCCAGCGACAGCTCGCGTAGGTGAACAAAGCTCGAATCGTACGGTTCCAGCTCGTGGACCAGAGCCACCAGCGTAGTCACCGTGCCACCCACCGCGACCAGACGCTCGGCGCGCTCAAAGTCGCTGGGCAGGCCTTCAAAATAGGCGGCGAACTGCTCGCCTGCCCACGCGGCAGCGGCAGCAAGCTCGCCGCGTGCGGGTGGCAGTGCCGAGAAAAACCGCTCGGTCACGCGGCGGCAGCCGATGTCCAGCGAGCGCGTTC
>CABUGI010000117.1 GCA_902491055.1 uncultured Collinsella sp.
TCGCAGCCGCCTCAGCCGACATACCGCCAGCCATCAGCGAACGCTCCGCAGCCTGGACGCCCCGCATTTAGAAGTCATCGGGGGAGAGCGTATGGACGAACTCGTCGAACTTCTCGAACTCTTGCTCGTCGTCGACTTCCTCGGCATGGGCAGAAACGGTGCCCAGGCGATTCATGATGTCGTCTTCAACGAACATGGGGGCATTACTGCGTACGGCGAGGGCGATGGCGTCGCTCGGACGCGCATCGATCTTATGCTCGTTGCCATCGGCCAACACGACAACCGTCGCGTAAAACACGGGCGGCTCGGCGCGAACGATTTCGATGCGTTCGAGCTTGGCACCCAGGGCACCAACAGTATCGAGCAACAGGTCATGGGTAATCGGGCGCTCGGCGCGACCGCTATCGATGCCGCGGCTGATGGCAGCAGCTTCAAACGAACCAGTCTGAATGGAAAGGGAACGCAGCGGCGCGGGCGAGTCCGATTTGCTGCTGCGCTCACGAAGTACGATAAGCGATGGCACGGGACCGGCGGCCATGACGATGGTCTCTATGTCGACGCGAACCATGGAACACCTCCGGTACGTAGCGGTTAACACGCGGCAGCCCGCCGCATTGAATAGCTATACTACCCAATCTTTCGCACAGCACACAAAATCAAAGTAGTTAATTTGGGACGGGGCTTTTTTGACTACTTTCAGTAGGTAAGAAAAAAGCCCCGAGGCAACGCCCCAGGGCTCTTCACAGTTTTGATGGTGGACCTGACAAGATTCGAACTTGTGACCTCCCGGTTATCAGCCGGACGCTCTAACCAACTGAGCTACAGGTCCATCATGGTGGAGGTTAGGGGGATCGAACCCCTGACCTCAGGCTTGCAAAGCCCGCGCTCTCCCAGCTGAGCTAAACCCCCACGGAGACAGTAATAAACACCCCAGCGGCGACTCGGCTCTCGCTGGGGTGTTTATTGCGAAAGAAAGTGGTGGACCTGACAAGATTCGAACTTGTGACCTCCCGGTTATCAGCCGGACGCTCTAACCAACTGAGCTACAGGTCCATCGCGCAAGGGATATATTAGACGAGTCGTTACGCGCGCGTCAACAACTTTTTTGAAAATCTTTGAAGGGTGTTCGCCCCGGCTGCCCGGCGGCATGCGAAGTCGCCTGCTCGGACAGTCCTGCTCGCACGGAGAGCACATTAAGTGCTCTCCGGCTCGTGCGGAACTCGCGATCGACTTCGCATGCCGCCGGGCAGCCGGGGCCGACGTGGGGTTCAAAGATTTTCAAAGAAGCGGTCGGCGCGCAGTGCGCCGACCGCCGATATATGGGGTCTGATATTTTCTACCAGCTAGGGCCTCTTACTCGTCTAGGAGATCCTCTGGCATTTCGTTGCCGTCGCCTAGGTCGACCGGGGCCTCTTCGGCGTCGGTTGCGGCCTCGGCGCCTTCGCCTTCGGGCTTCTCCTTGGCGGCCGTCATGCGGGCTACGGCGCAGATGCGGTCGTTGTCGTCGACGGTCATCATCTTGACGCCCTGGGTGGCGCGGCCGGTCTGGCTGATCTCGTCGGTCTTGACGCGAATGACCGTCGCGCCCTCCGTCACGATGAACAGCTCGTGCTGCGGGCCCACCGTCTTCATGGCCGCGAGGTTACCCTTACGCTCGGTCATTTGAATGGTGTAGACGCCCTGACCGCCGCGATTCTGCTCCGGGTAGTCCGCGACCGGCGTGCGCTTGCCGTAGCCGCGCTCGGTGATGACGAATAGATCGCCGTTGCCGTTAGTGACTTCCATGCCCAGAACGCTCACGCCGTCCTTCAGACCGATACCGCGAACGCCGCTGGTATCGCGGCCGGTGGCGCGCACCTGCTCCTCGGAGAACATGATCGCCTTGCCCGCGGTGGTGGCCAGGATAATCTTGTCGCCCTCGCGCACGCGGCGCACGTTCAGCAGCGCGTCGTCGTCACGCAGGTTGATAGCGATCAGGCCGTCGCGACGGCTGCGGTCATATGCGCTCATCACGGTCTTCTTGACCATGCCGCTCTTGGTGGCAAACATCAGGTACTCGTCGGCCGGGAACTCGCGGCAGCTGATGACGCTCGCGATCTTCTCGCCTTCCTCGAAGGGCAGCAGGTTGACGATCGCGGTACCGCGCGCCTGGCGCGTACCCACCGGCAGCTCGTGCACCTTCAGGCGATAGACCTTGCCCTTGCTCGAGAAGAACAGCACGTACTCGTGCGTGGACGCGATGAACATCTCGTCGATAACGTCGTCCTCTTTGAGGTTGACGCCCGATACGCCCTTGCCGCCGCGCTTCTGGGCGCGGTAGGCAGCCACCGGGATACGCTTAACGTAGCCGGTATGGGTGATGGTCACGACCATATCCTCGTCGGCGATGAGGTCCTCGACATCCAGGTCCTTCTCAACCTGGCTGATCTCGGTGCGGCGCTTGTCGCCAAACTTCTTGGAGATCTCGCGCATCTCTTCCTTGATGACGCCCAGGATCTTCTCCTCATGCGCCAGCAGGTCCTCGTAGTAGGCGATGGCGCGGCGCAGGCCGTCCAACTCTTCTTGGATCTTGTCGCGCTCCAGGCCGGTCAGGCGGCGCAACTTCATCTCGAGGATGGCCGTGGTCTGCTCGGGCGTAAAGCCAAAGCGCTCGATCAAGCGGCTGCTGGCCTCGGAGTCGGTCTGCGAGGAGCGGATGATGCTAATGACCTCGTCGATATGGTCGAGAGCCATCAGATAACCCTCGAGGATATGCGCGCGGGCTTGGGCCTTCTTAAGGTCGAAGCGGGTGCGGCGGGTGACGACGTCGACCTGGTGGTCGATGTAGTGCTGCAGCATCTCACGCAGGCTCAGGCATTTGGGAACGCCGTTGACGAGCGCCAGGTTGTTGGCGCCAAAGGTCGTCTGCAGCGAGGTGTACTTATACAGGTTGTTGAGCACGACCTGCGGAATGACGCCCTTCTTGAGCTCGATAACCAGACGGATGCCCTTCTGGTTGGACTCATCGCGCATATCCGAGATGCCCTCGATGCGCTTGTCGTTGACGAGCTGGGCAATCTTCTCCTGCAGGGTGCCCTTGTTGACCATGTAGGGAATCTCGGTGAAGACCAGGCGACTGCGACCGGTCTTGGTGGACTCAACGTGTGCCTTGGCGCGCACGGTAATGGAGCCGCGGCCGGTCTCGTAGCTCTGCTTAATGCCGGCGCTGCCCATGATGATGGCGCCGGTGGGGAAGTCCGGACCGGGCATGATCTGCATGAGCTCGTCGACGGTGGCGTCGGGGTTGTCGATCAGGTAGCAGGTGGCCTCGATCGCCTCGGCGAGGTTATGCGGGGCGATGTTGGTGGCCATGCCGACGGCGATGCCCTGGCTGCCGTTGACCAGCAGGTTGGGGAAACGTGCAGGCAGTGCCACGGGCTCGGCGAGCGATTCGTCGTAGTTGGGCTGCCAGTCGACGGTATCCTTCTGCAAGTCACGCAACAGTTCCATGGCGGGCTTTGCCAGGCGGCTCTCGGTGTAACGCATGGCCGCCGCGCCGTCGCCGTCGATATTGCCGAAGTTGCCGTGACCGTCGATGAGCGGCGTACGCATGGAGAACCACTGCGCCAAGCGGACCATGGCCTCGTAGACCGCAGAGTCACCGTGCGGGTGGTACTTACCGATAACTTCGCCGACCGTCCACGCCGACTTCTTGTGCGGGCGGTTGGGGTAGATGCCGCTCTCGTTCATCGCGTACAGGATGCGGCGGTGCACCGGCTTTAAGCCGTCGCGCACGTCCGGCAGGGCGCGCGCCGTGATGACCGACATCGAATACTCGATAAACGACTGCTTCATCTCGCGACCGAACTCCGAAATCTGGAGCTGGCCGCCGTTGATATCCTCGCCGGCCGAGGCGCCACGGTCGACTTCGCCAAAGCTCTCCTCGAGCTCGCCGTCGTCGTCCTCTTCCTCGTCATCATCGGCATCGGGGTTATAGGCGTCCGGGTCGCCGTCCTCGCCCTGCTCAGCACGGGCAAGCAGGCGCTTCAGATCGTCGGGCATACCGGCATCGCCGGCCTCGTCCATACCCTCATTGTTGTTGATATCGTCTGCCACGTTACCTC
>CABUGI010000118.1 GCA_902491055.1 uncultured Collinsella sp.
GCTGCATTTTTTAAACGTTATATACGAATACTCTTGTTTGGTAAAGTGCAACGTGGTAGGGTCGTTACCACTTGATAGAGGCGCGGGCACGAAGAGCCGCGGGCGAGCCGGCAGGCTTTGACCCCGCGGGGAGGCGAAACCCGCCGAACTGGGTTTTTCGGGCACGAACAACCTGGTGGGCCTGCGGGAAACACCCGCAGGACTGTCTGCAGCAATGCGGGAGCGCTATCCGGACATGGGGTCCACGCTATGCGGATTCGATGCGCCGATGGCGCCGTCTGGATAGCGAGGTTTACGGGACATGGCATTGACCCCCAACGAAGCATATGCGGCCAAACAGCCGTTTGTGGACAAGGAAACGCTCGAGCATATCGTCGAGCGGTTCCCCACGCCGTTTCACCTATACGACGAGGCGGGCATCCGCCGCAACATGCAAGAGGTGCGCGACGCCTTTGCGTGGAACCCGGGCTTTAAGGAATACTATGCCGTCAAGGCCAACCCTAACCCGGCACTCATCTCCATCCTCAACGAATACGGCTGCGGCTGCGATTGCTCGAGCTATACCGAGCTCATGATCGCCCGCTCACTGGGTATCACCGGCCACGACATCATGTTCTCGTCCAACGACACGCCGGCGGCGGATTTTGAGCTCGCCGACAAGCTGGGCGCCATCGTCAACTTTGACGACATCAGCCATATCGAGTTCTTTGAGCGCGTCGCGAGCCCCATCCCCAAGACGGTCAGCTGCCGTTTTAACCCGGGCGGCCTGTTCCAGCTCTCTAACGGCATTATGGACAACCCCGGCGACTCCAAGTACGGCATGACCACCGAGCAGCTCTTTGAGGCTTTCCGCATGCTCAAGGCCAAGGGCGCCGAGGACTTTGGCATCCACGCCTTCCTTGCCAGTAACACCGTCACTAACGACTACTACCCCAAGCTTGCGCGCATCCTCTTTGAGCTTGCCGTGCGCCTAGAGCGCGAGACCGGAGCACGCGTCGCCTTCATCAATCTATCCGGCGGCGTCGGCATCCCCTACCTGCCCGAGCAGCAGGCCAACGACATTCACGCCATCGGCGAGGGAGTGCACGCGGCCTACGACGAGATCTTGGTTCCCGCCGGCATGGACGATGTGGCGATCTGCACCGAGATGGGTCGCTTTATGATGGGCCCCTACGGATGCCTGGTCACCAAGGCCATCCACGAAAAGCAGATCTACAAGGACTATATCGGCGTGGACGCAAGCGCCGTCGACCTCATTCGTCCCGCTATGTATGGTGCCTACCACCACATTACGGTAATGGGTCAGCCGGGTGGCCCTAACAAGACCGCAACACCGGTCACGAACACGTATGACATCACGGGCAACTTGTGCGAGAACAACGACAAGTTCGCTATCGACCGCGAGCTGCCGCAGATCGACATGGGTGATGTACTCGTAATCCACGATACCGGCGCGCATGGCTACTCCATGGGCTACAACTACAACGGCCGTCTGCGCTCCGCCGAGGTATTGCTGCACCCCGACGGCTCAGCAGATCTCATTCGTCGCGCCGAGCGCCCGGACGATTACTTTGCCACGCTCGACGTGTTGCCGTGCGGCCGTGAGCTGTTGGCCAAATCGCGTGCTGAAAGCGCCCGCCGTCGCGCCCAGGACGAACGCCTGGCCGTCGCCGCCCAATGGAACAAACGCATCCAGATCGCGGAAGCGAAGGAGAAGAACATGGATATCCGCAACCTCGTGGGTTCAATCGTCGCCCTTGTCACGCCGTTTAAAAAGGACGGCAGCGTCGACTTTGACGCGCTCGAGCGCCTTATCGATTTCCACCTGCAAAACGGCACCGACGCCATCCTCACCCTGGGCACCACCGGCGAGAGCGCCACGATGACCGATGACGAGGACAACTCCGTCGTCGCCGCCGTGGTCAAGCAGGTTGCAGGACGCGTCCCCGTCATTGCAGGCTCGGGCTCTAACTCCACGCAGACCATGCTCACCAAGTCGCTCACCTACCAAGGCCTGGGCGCCGACGGTCTGCTACTCATTACCCCCTACTATAACAAGTCTAACGAAGAGGGTATCTACCAGCACTTTAAGACCGTAGCGGATGCCGTGGACATCCCCTGCATCCTGTACAACATCCCCGGCCGCTGCGGCTGCGGCATCAGCGAGCGCAACGTAGAGCGCCTGGCCGCGCACCCCAACATCATGGGTATCAAGGAAGCCTCGGGCAACGTCGCCTACGCGGCCAAGATCGCCCACCTGCTGTCCGACGACTTCCGCATGTACTCGGGCGAGGATGCGCTCACCGTGCCGCTCATGAGCCTGGGCGCCTCGGGCACCATCAGCGTGTGGGCCGACGTTCAGCCGCAGCTCGTGCATGACATGTGCCGCGCCTATCTGGACGGTGACGTGGCACGTGCCCGCGATATCCAGATTGCCGGCCAGCCGCTCATCAACGCCCTCTTTAGTGAGGTCAACCCCATCCCCGTTAAGGAAGCGCTCGCTCAGATGGGTATGATCGAGGCAAACTACCGCATGCCGCTGTGCCCCATGGCAGACGACACGCGCGCTGCACTTACCGATGCTCTGAAGGGAGCTGGTCTGCTTGATTAAGACCGTCATTATGGGAACGGGCCGCATGGGCTCGCTCATCCGAACCACCGCCGAGGGCGTTGTCGACGCCGCCGGTCAGCCCGTTTTTGATATCGTCGCCCAGATCGGTTTTGACCTGTCCGAGCTCGAGAGCGCACCGGCAGCCGACGTCATCATCGACTTCTCGAACGTCGTAACCTTCGATGCCGTTGTCGCCTATGTCGAGCGCACGGGCGCCGCACTCGTTTCCGGCACCACGGGCTATTCGCCTGAGCAGATGGACCGCCTGCGCGAGCTGGGCCAGAATGCCCGTGTCATGCACTCGGGCAACTACTCTATCGGCATCGCAGCCCTGCGTCATCTAGTGGCCCAGGCCACACGCGAGCTGCCCGGCTTTGACTGCGAGATCGTCGAGACGCACCACAACCAAAAGGTCGACGCCCCCAGCGGCACTGCCAAGCTACTGCTCGACGCCGTCGTCGAAGCTGAACCCAAGGCAGGCTACCACCCCGTCTATGGCCGCGAGGGCATGTGCGGCGCGCGTGACCCCAAGGAGATCGGTATGCACTCGCTGCGCGGCGGCACCGTCGCCGGCGTGCACGAGGTGAGTTTCTTTGGCCAGGACGAGGAGGTCACGCTCACCCACCGCGCCACGAGCCGTCAGATCTTTGTCAACGGCGCCTTGGCAGCCGCGCAGAAGCTCGTCACCCGCGAACCCGGCTTCTATACGTTTGACCAGGTCATGTTTGCCTAACCAGGTATCAACCGAATCCACCCAAAGGAGAGATAGCAAATGAGCAACGCAGCCGAGATGGATGCACAGGAGATTATCAACTACATCGCCACCGCGCCCAAAAAGACGCCCGTCAAGCTGTACGTGCGTGAAAAGCCCGGCATGAAGGTCCAGTGGGGCAATGCGCACGTCTACGGCGGTCGTCGTGGCAAGACCGTCTTTGGCGACTGGGATGAGCTCAAAGCCATCCTCGATGCCAATGCCGACTCCATCGACTACTACGACGTCGAGAATGACTGCCGCAATTCCGCCGTCCCCATGCTCGACCTTAAGGGCATCAACGCCCGCATTGAGCCGGGTGCGATCATTCGCAACCGCGTCGAGATCGGCGACCGCGCCGTCATTATGATGGGCGCTATCATCAACATCGGCTCCGTTATCGGCGAGGGCTCTATGATTGATATGGGCGCCGTTCTGGGCGGCCGCGCCACCGTGGGCAGGAACTGCCACATCGGCGCCGGCACCGTACTGGCAGGCGTCGTTGAGCCCGCGAGTGCCACGCCCGTCATCATCGAGGATGATGTCATGATTGGCGCCAACGCCGTGGTCCTGGAGGGCGTGCGCGTGGGCAAGGGCGCCGTCGTGGCTGCCGGTGCCGTGTGCGTCGAGGACGTCCCCGCCGGTGCCGTCGTGGCCGGTGTCCCCGCCCGCGTCATCAAGATGCGCGACGAGAAGACCGACAGCAAGACCGGCCTGGAAGAG
>CABUGI010000119.1 GCA_902491055.1 uncultured Collinsella sp.
GTGGTGATTTCAGATTCTAGGACGAAGGCCGTTCTTCGTTAAACGGGCGCTAGGGCGTCACCCTTACACCAACATTTTCGACGCGATCGCGCGAGCCTCATGGAGACCGAGGGGCAGTGGTCCCAGCAGCGCGTGTTCTCCGAGGCCTCGGCCGCCGAGGGCTTCGCCGAGCCCGCGGACAGGCCGGCCCCGACAGAGGGGAGGCGCCGCGCGCTCGGGCTGCGCGCCAGGGAGATAGTGGACGAGATAGTCGAGAAGCGCGGCCTCAAGAAGGAGTAACATCGGGGCTTGCAGCGACGGACCTCAGGACACTCTTACACCACGTCTGCGCGCGCCACCCCCTACAACCCCCTAAGACAGCCATCCTGACTGGTTTAAGGCGTATTGGAGCCAATTTTAATGAACATACTATAGGTTATGTTTATTATCTTCTTGGATGTAAATGCTATTCACTTAGCAACAGTACTCATATTTGGCATTTTTTGCCCACTGCCATATAACTAGCACCCTATAGCAGACAAAAAACAGGCCGCAACCCATCGCTGCAGCCTGTTCGGAGGCAAAAGTGGGCGCTAAGCGCTGTAGCCCATTGCCTGTAGGACAAACATGACGACCGTCAACACCGTAATCACGCCGATAGTCGCCCACGTGAGCACGTTCCATACGCGGCCGTTGCGGTTGGCGCCCATAATGTGGCGATCCGCCGCGATAACCACCTGGAATACCAAGACTACGGGCAGCAGCACGCCGTTGATGACCTGCGAGGTCATCATAATCTGGAACAAATCGACGCCAGGCATGAGCACCAACACGGCAGAAATGCCGATGATGGCCGTAATGATGCCGCGGTAAACCGGGGCCTCGTCCCAGCTGCGATCGGCGCCGCGCTCCCAACCAAAAGCCTCGCAGATAGCACTCGACGTAACACCCGGCAGCACGCAGGCAGCCAAAAAGCTCGCTGCGACCAGGCCCGAGGCAAACAGCACCGTGGACCACTGACCCGCGATGGGCTCCAGCGCGCGGGCGGCATCGGCGGCATCGCTAATCTGAATACCCGCCGGGAACAGCACCGTACCGGTCGTGATGATAATGAAGCCCGCAATGATATCAGCAGCAATCGAGCCGCTCACGGTATCAATACGCTGCAGCACGATGTCGTCCTCGCCCGCATTCTTATCGACCACGTTGTTCTGAGCCAAGAAGATCATCCACGGCGCGATGGTGGTACCGATCGTTGCGACCACGAGCGACACGTAGCTGGGATCGTTCTGAATATTGGGGACGACCAAGTCGACCGCGACCTCACCCCAGTTGGGACCGGCCATAAACGCGGCGACGATGTAGGTCACGAACACGCAGCTTACCAGCAGCAAAATCTTCTCGATGCGCTGGAAACTGCCCGACATGGTAAGCATCCACACCAGCAGCGCCACGAGCGGCACCGAGATGCTCGCCGGAACGCCAAACAGGGCAAGGCCACTCGCGATACCCGCGAACTCCGAGATGGTCACCGCCGTGTTGGCGATCAACAGCGCCGCCATGGCCAGCACGCTCTTGCGAACGCCAAAGCGCTCGCGAATGAGCGACGCCAGGCCCTTACCCGTGACACATCCGCAGCGCGCCGCGGTCTCCTGCGTCACGATAAGCAGCACGGTCATGACGGGAAGCATCCAGAGCATCTTATAGCCATAGCTGGCGCCCGCGCTGGAATACGTGGCGATGCCGCCGGCGTCATTGCCCGAAAGCGCTGCCAGAAGACCGGGGCCCATGGCGCCAAAGATGGCCGCGATGGTCAGCTTTTGCTTGGTGCTCGGCTTTTGCTTCGTATTTTGCACGCGACCACCTACCCCATGACCGACATGGTGAGCAGCACCGCGGCGATGCAGTACGCCACACACGAGATCATGACGGCGATGACGTTCATGGCGGTGCCCGACGTGTTGAGGTCGTGCTCATCGCGCCAGAACAGCACCATCAGGTAAATCACGGCACTCATGTTGCCCACCAGACAGATGATGGCCGCGATGTTAAAGCAGCCGGTAAAGAGCTGCTCCTCAAGCATAGGGGCATCGAGGAACGCGGCGGTGCGCACCAGCTGCGCGCACAGGTAGGTCACGAGCGAAAGGATCAGGCCCATACCCGTGCTCTGGAAGAAGAATCCCAGGTACGGTTTGGGCTCGTCGTCGTGACCGTCGTACTCGAGGAAGTAGTTCTTGACGAACGACACCATGCGCGAGGCAGCCAGCAGCACGAGCGGCATGGCGCACATGGGGAACACCACCAGATGCGCGGAGCCGAGCGCCGTCCCCAGCACCGTCGCCATAATGCACGAGGCGATGCCCCACACGACGACCCAGTACTGACGATGCACGAACCAGCTGAGCACGTTCGTCGAGTCGTCCGACGCGCTATCGCCCGAGCCGACACCGGCGATCTGCAGGTCCTCCTGATGCTCCTCGGCGATAACGTCCATGGCGTCGTCGAAGGTCACGATACCCAGGATATGACGGTTCTCGTCGCAGACAGGGATGGCAACCAGGTCGTACTTGGTCATCTCGTCCGTCACGTCTTCCTGGTCCTCGTCGGGCGACACGTAGACCAGATCGCGATAGGCGAGCTGGCCCAGCGTGGCGTCGCGGTCGGCCACGATCAGCGTGCGCAGCGAAAGCACGCCCGTCAGCATGCCACTCGGATCCTCGGTATAGACGTAGTAGACGCTCTCAAAGTCCTCGTCGAGTTTGCGAATCGCCTCGATGGCATCGCCGACCGTCGCCGTGGCGGGCAGCGAGACAAACTCCGAGGTCATGATGCGGCCGGCGGTGTTGTCCTCGTAGCCCAGCAGATTACGAATCGCCTTCTCCTCCTTGACGCCCATCAGGCGCAGGAGCTTCTCGGCCTTCTCATAATCGAGTTCGTCGATCAGGTCGGCAGCGTCGTCCGGGTCCATCATGGCCAGCATCGACGATGCGTCGGTATCGGACAGGCCCTCGAGCATCTCGGTCATAAGCTCGTCGTCATCGAACTCCGAGATGGCCTCGGCGGCCTGTGCCGTGTCGAGCTGTGCGAACACCTGCGCACGCAGGCGCGGGTCGAGCTGCTCGATGATGTCGGCGATGTCAGCAGGATGCAGCTCGCCAAGCGTCTTGTGCGACACCGAGAGCTGGATGTTCTTAGTCGAACGGTCGAGCAGGTCCATATAAGACCAGGCGATAATGTCCTCGCTGAGCGGTTTGCCCAGGTGCTTCATAAAGCCCTCGACAACGTGCTCGAGTGTGGGGCTGATTGCACGCAGCAGACCGCGGGCGCCAACCTCGGCACCCAGCAGACGCAGCTGATTTTCGCCCGACATGGAAAACTTGATGTCGTTTACGCGCACGACCTTCATGCCCTGCGTGTCGACAATCTGCTTGTTAAGCACGTCGCGGGCGAGCAAGAGTTCGGTCGGCTGCAGGTACGAAAAACGGATTTCGGTAGCCGACGTCTTAAGGTGTACACCTGTCTCGTCGATACGGTCGACCCATTTGCGCCAGCTGATCATAAACGGCGTCTTGCCGGGACCACGGAACGCGAGCGACGTCACGTGCGGAAAAACTTCTCCGGTTGCAATGCCAAAATCGTTAACCACGCCGAGCTTTTCGCCGTCGACGTCCAAGACCGGCAGTTTGAGCATCTCACTCAGATAATTCAATGGTGCTCCCCATCATTATTCCTGCGGACCGCGTGACCATGCCGGCGCGCAATCCGTGGACTTTTAGATATGTATACGCATGCGCGGGCGGCACGCCGCTCGGCGCTCACACCCCGTGCA
>CABUGI010000120.1 GCA_902491055.1 uncultured Collinsella sp.
CGGAGGAGCGCGGCGTCGCCAAGGACTTCGACTTCTGCGACATCGACACCTTCGATATGTCAGACCCGGACGCCTACACACAGTACGACTGGTCGCTCTACGGCACCGTGATCAACTGCGGCGCCTACACCGCCGTGGATAGGGCGGAGACCGCCGAGGGCCGCGCGACCGCCTGGAAGGCCAACGCGACCGGCCCCGCCCTCCTCGCCCGCACATGCTCTGATCACGGGATCACCCTCGTCCACGTGTCCAGCGACTACGTCTTCGACGGCACCGCCGAGGTGCATGACGAGGACGAGCCCCTCAGCCCGCTGTCCGTCTACGGCCAGACCAAGGCCGCCGGCGACATCGCCGTGGCCGGGTGCCCGCGCCACTACATCATGCGCTCCAGCTGGGTCATCGGCGAGGGCCGCAACTTCGTCAAGACGATGAAGGGCCTGTCCGACCGCGTCGCCGACCCCGAGGACGGGCTCGAGCAGGTCACGGTCGTTGACGACCAGCTGGGCCGCCTGACCTTCACGCGCGACATGGCCGAGGCCATCTTCCACGTGCTGGGGACGCACGCCCCCTACGGCACCTACGACTGCACCGGCTCCGGCACCGTCAAGTCCTGGGCCGATATCGCCCGCGCCGTCTTCGAGGCCGCCAACGGCAACGGGGACAGGGTCGTGCCGGTATCGACCGCCGACTACTACGCGAGCGCCGAGGGCCCCGTCGCCCCGCGCCCGGTCCACTCCGCGCTCGACCTGTCCAAGCTCGAGGCTGCCGGCTTCCACATGCCCGACTGGGAGGAAGAGCTGGGGGAGTACATCAAGACGCTCTAGCCGCTATTAACTTTTCGAGAGTAAAAGCCGCCGTTCTTTAACGGCGGCTTTTCTTGTTGGTGGCTATCTGCGCAGTGGTGCCAATAGTATTTTGCGGAAGATCTACCTCTCGCTTGGCATGGAAGTAGGGTGGCCGGGCTGGTCGTCGTAGGCGTATTTGCTGTACACGTTGACCTCCCACTGCTTTTTTTCGACCTTTGCTACAGAATCTAGGATGAAGCCGGTCGCAAGGCTCAGGCCGCACAGGAACATAAACGAGGCGGCGAGCATAGCGGTGGGGAAGCGCGGGACGAGGCCGGTCTGGAAATATTCGACAACGATGGGCATGCCCAGGGCGAGGCCGAATACCGCGAACAGAAGCGCAACGAGGCTGAAGAACTTCAGCGGGCGGTAGTCCTTGAACAGCGTGCCGATCATCGCAACGACTTTAATGCCGTCGCTCACGGTGTTGAGTTTGGACTCGGAACCCTCGGGACGGTCGCGGTACTCGATGGGCACATCTTTGATGCGCCAGCGGTGGTCGACGGCGTGGATCGAGAGCTCGGTTTCGATCTGAAAGCCCTCGGAAAGCACTGGGAAGGTTTTAACGAACGGGCGGCTCATGGCGCGGTAGCCTGTCATGACGTCATCGAAGCTGTAGCCATAGATCCACTTGATCATGGCGCGGACCAGATTATTGCCAAAGCCGTGGAAGGCACGCTTGTTCTCCTCGGCGTAGGTGCCGTTGGAAAGGCGATCGCCTACGGTCATGTCGGCCGTGCCGTTAAGGATGGGCTCGCAGAGGGCCTTGGCCGCCTCGGCGGGGTAGGTGTCGTCTCCGTCGACCATCAGGTAGCAATCGGCGTCGATATCGCGAAACATCTGGCGGCACACGTTGCCCTTTCCCTGACGGGGCTCAAAGCGGACTGTGGCGCCGTGCTCGGTGGCAATGCGTGAGGTATCGTCCGACGAGTTGTTGTCATAGACATAGACCGTCGCCTGCGGAAGCTCGCGGTGAAAGTCGTCGATGACTTTGCCGATCGTGAGCGCTTCGTTGTAGCAAGGGATGATGACGGCGATGGATTCAGAATTCACTTAATGCTCCTTATACATTCAATCCTAGAAAGTATAGCCGTTTGGGCCTGGCATCCTAAGATGTGGGTTAGTTCTCCAGTTTTGTTGCGCGAATCGTTTGCATGGCCGTCGGGTCTATACTGTTCGTTTGTCAACGATTACGAGTAAAGGAGTTGCATCCGTGTCGGATCAGACAAAGCAACAAGAAACTCGCAGTCTGCCTGCGACGTTTGCTAAGAACGAATTTGAGAAGGACGCGTTTATCCTTCGTCAGCTGGTTACCAAGGATTTTAAGATCAAGTATCGCCGTAGCGTTCTGGGCGTCGCATGGTCGGTGCTCAACCCGCTGCTGATGATGATCGTCATGGCCATCGTGTTCTCGACGATTTTTGGCCAGGGCCGCAATGGCTCAATGACGCCCGAGATGTACCCGCTGTACTTGATCGTGGGTAACATCACCTTTGCCGTCATGTCTGAGTCTACTAACCAGGCCCTGACGTCGATCGTGGGCGCTGCCCCTCTGCTCAAGAAGGTTAAGGTGCACCGCTGGGTTTTCCCGGTGCAGAAGGTGCTCTTCTCGCTGGTCAACTTTGCCTTCTCGCTGGTCGCCGTCGCCATCGTCATGCTGTGGTTCCGCGTTATGCCTTCTTGGCACCTGATTCTGTTGCCGGTTTGCCTGCTGCTGCTTATGTGCTTCTGCATGGGCCTGGGCATGATGCTCTCTGCCCTTACGGTCTTCTTCCGCGACGTTATGCATCTGTGGAGCGTCGTCATTACGGCGTGGACTTACATTACGCCCATCTTCTGGACGACTGACTATATTGCGCAAATGCCGCATCTCGTGCGTATCTTGATGTATGCGAACCCCATGTTCAACTACCTGCAGTTTATGCGCGATATCTTCCTGTTCCAGACTACGCCCTCGCTTATGACGTTTGGTATGTGCGTCGCTTGGGCGGTTCTTGCGCTTATTATTGGCTATACCGTGTTCCATAAGTCCGAGCGCAAATTTATCCTCTACATCTAAGGAGTGCTGTGATGACTGAATCTGTTGTTGATTACAGCGAGCAGCCTCTGGCTGTCGAGGTCGACGACGTCACCATGATCTTTAACATGGCGTCCGAGTCGCTGACCAACCTCAAGGAGTACTTCATTAAGCTTGCCAAGCACGAGCTGTTCTTTGAGGAGTTTAGGGCGCTTAAGCACATCTCGTTTGATATTCATCGCGGCGAGGTTGTGGGTCTGGTCGGCACCAATGGCTCCGGCAAGTCTACGATGCTCAAGATTATCGCTGGCGTTCTTGAGCCTAGCGAGGGCAGCGTTAAGGTGCACGGTAACATCGCGCCGCTGATTGAGCTTGGCGCCGGCTTTGACCCCGAGCTGACCGCCCGCGAGAACATCTATCTGAACGGCGCCCTGCTCGGCTATACCAAGGAGTTCATCGACGCCAACTTTGACGGCATTATCGAGTTCGCTGAGCTGCAGAACTTTGTCGATATGCCGCTTAAGAACTTCTCTTCGGGCATGGTTGCGCGTATCGCCTTTGCAATCGCGACGATTACCGAGCCCGATATTCTGATCGTTGACGAGACGCTGTCCGTCGGTGATGTGTTCTTCCAGCAAAAGTGTGAGGCCCGCATCCAGCACTTTATCCAGAGCGGCGACGTGACGGTTCTGTTCGTTTCGCACTCTATGGAGCAGGTTGAGCGCATCTGCCAGCGTGCCGTTTGGATTGAGAAGGGTGACCTTCGCATGGACGGCCCGGTCGATGAGGTCTGCAAGGCGTACCGCGAGCAGTTCAACTAGGTTATAATTACTTGCGCCTGACAGGCTTGTGCTTGCTTGGGCGTGCGGTTATTTGCTCCATTAGCTCAGTTGGATAGAGCAGGGGACTTCTAATCCCAAGGTCGACGGTTCGAATCCGCCATGGA
>CABUGI010000121.1 GCA_902491055.1 uncultured Collinsella sp.
AAAGGGCGGAGGCGGGGCATGCCCCGCCTCTTACACCACATCTCTGTGCGCTACCTTGTAGGGTTCGCTCGGACGTCATTTTGGGTGGTTTTGCCTGCTACTAAAATGGTAACAGTACTCATATTTGCCCTTTTTTGCCCACAGACCTTTGAGGGTGCGGCGAAAAGGGCTTGTTTTGATTGTTTGGGGCAGGCACGAGGCGCGGAAACGATGTCTGGAGCGACGGAGCGGCCTGGAATTCATCCGTAGGGGTCTTCATTGGCTGCGCCAGGAGTGTCCCTAACTGCCGGAGGGGGTGTCTGCCGTGGCAGACACCCCCTCCGGATGTGGGAAGTTTGCGCTGCAGGTTACTTGTCGGTGCCCAGCTTGTGCGGCTTGAGAGCGAGCGCATTGACGAGTGCGTCGGTGGCAGACTTGACGGCTGCCGGCTGCGGATCGTTGACGTGATCCTCGGGGTGTACGGGCAGGTCCTTCTTGACGGCATCGTGGATCAAGTTGAGGTACTCAGTCACGCCAGTGGTCGATAGGTGCGTGCCATCGCCATCGAACAGGTCGTTGCGGTTGGCACTGTATCCGTACCAGTCGATAACGCGCACGTTCTTGTAGCGCGTAGCGGCGTTGGCGATGGCCTGGTTGGTAGAGCCAACCCACGGCTGCGGGCTGCGCGTGTTCACAAACACCACCATACGCTTATCTCCCGCATCGGCCATGATGGCGTCGATCTGGTCGTCGGTTACCAAGCCGTTGGTGCCCAGGGCAAAGACCACGATCTTGCCGGCAAGGTTCTGCTGGATATAGCCTTCAAATGTCGTGCGCCCCGCATCAAACTGGCGGCCCTTTTCGGCATCGATATGGCTGTGCGGGAACACGCCGTCAAAGGTGTCTACGGCACGCAGCGACACGGAGTCGCCGATCATAAGCAGATCGTAGGAGCCATCGGGGAAGCCGTCGTTGTCCTTGTCGGTGTCGTCGGCCGCCTGCTGGTCGGTGGGCGCGGTGTTCTTGGCTTCCTTGTTCAGAACTTCGGCGCCCTCGCCGCTCAGCGCAGACGTCTCGGGCACAAAGATCAGGCCGCCCAGTGCAACGACCAACACGACAGCGCAGGCTGCGCAGACAGGGACGTGCGCGCGTACCCAGTTAGCGGGCGTGGTGGTGCCGTCGCGGAACTCGGACACGGTGCGCTCAAAGGCGCCCTTCCTAAACGGAGTCTCGATAAAGCGATAGCAGCACTCTGCCACGGCGACCACCAACAACACCTGCAAAATGTACTGCCACCACGGCGTATCGTTGATGTTGGCGACCGGGTTCATGAGCAACAGCAGCGGATAGTGCCACAGGTAGATGCTGTACGAGCGCTTGCCAACCCACACGAGCGGCTCGGCGGACAGCGCGCGGGCAACCATTCCCTGGGGCTGCACGCAGGCCGCGATGACCATGAGCGTGAGGATCGAGCACAGCAGCGTGCCTCCGCGATACTGGAAGGCGGTGTAGCCGTTGGTGAGCGCGACCATGGCGGCAAGGCCAACCAGACCCACGACGCCCAACACATCGATGGATGCGGGCGAGGACCAAAAACGCACGAGGGCGCTCGGCTGTGCCGGGGCGGTCTCGGCTGCTTCGTCGGCCTTCTCGCCAAGCTTGCCCTCGGCGTTCTTGCCGTGCTTGGCGGCGCCAGCTAGGCGATTGAGCCCCAAACGACGAGCGAGACGCACCGGCGCCAGGTCGCGATCGGGGATAAAGGCCATCCAGGCACCCAGCAGCAGCGAGAACACACGGGTGTCGGTGCCGTAGTACACGCGGCTGGGGTCGGCGGCAGGGTTATAGAGCACCATCATGGCGATGGCGGAGACAGCAGCCAAGCCCAGAACCACGCGGCGCGTGTTGGGCTTGCTCACATGCATGGATACCATGGCAAACAGCAGTGGCGGCCAAATCAGGTAGAACTGTTCCTCGATGGCAAGCGACCAAAAGTGCGTGAGCGGCGAGGGGTCGCCCAGGGCATTGAAGTACGAGACGTTTTGGGCAATCTGCCACCAGTTGTTGAAGAACAGCAGCGACGGCAGGATGTCGGGACGCATCTTGGTGAGCATCACGTGGTTAAAGATAGTGCACAGCGCGCAGGTTACAAACACTACCGTTACCACGGCGGGGACCAGGCGACGGATGCGGCGAATCCAGAAGCTCTTGAGGTCGATGCGGCCGGTCTTGGCGACTTCGTTGAGCAGCAGGCGCGTGATCAGATAGCCCGAAAGCACAAAGAAGATCGTGACGCCGAGCAGACCGCCCTGCGCCCACGTGAGGTTGAGGTGATAGAGCACCACCGCGACGACGGCAAGCGTGCGCAGGCCGTCAAGGGCGGGGATGTAGCGGGACTTAGGGCGAGCAGGCGTCTGCTCCGCGGCGGGAGTGTTGGCGCGGCCCGCGTTGTTGGCAGAAGCGCGATGGGGGCTCGCGGTGCGTCGCGGTTCGTTGGCACGGCGTTCGCCCTTCACGCGTTCGTGCGGTGCCGGCTCGTTGCCCGTGCGGCGTCGACCGCGCGAGCCCGATTGCGAGAATTGTTCCATAAAACATCATCCAATGACGAGAATAATCAGCACGTATTCATTGTAACTGCCTGCTCCTGTGAATGCTTGCTGCTGGCGCAAGCTCAAGCGCGCGTCCACATCAAAGTGGACTAAAGTTATAGGGGGTGCGAGAGTGCACGGTTGACGGCCAACAGCGGGTGCAGAGCTCGCGGACGAGGAGGTTTCCATGGCAGATCGCGGCATCGTTGCGGTGTTCGGCAGCATGAACATGGACCTTTCGGTGGCGTGTGAGCACATGCCGCGCGCGGGCGAGACCGTCGGCGGTAGCGGTTTTATCACCAATGCCGGTGGCAAGGGCGCTAACCAGGCCGTGGCCGCCGCGCGCATGGGTGCGCGCACGTGCATGATTGGCGCGGTCGGGCGCGATGCGTTTGGCGATGTGCTCGTGGCGGGGCTTCAGGATGCCGGCGTGGGCGTTGAGTTTGTGGCGCGTCGCGATGACGTGGAGACCGGTACCGCGACTATCATTCGCTGCGAGGGCGACAACCGCATCGTGCTGTCGCCGGGCGCCAACCATGCGCTTGCGGGCGAGGACGTTGCCCGCGCGCTGAGGCGTCTGGTGGCCGATGAGTTCGATGGCGACGCCTGCGAGCTCGCTCCGGCGGCTGGCGGCGTCTTTGTCGCCCAGGGCGAATGTGATCTGACGGCAACGGCAGCGGCGCTCTCTTGCGCCCACAGGCTGGGGTTCTATACGATCTTTAATCCGGCGCCGGCATGCGACCTGCCGGCAGGAGCGTGGCCTGCGGTCGACCTGGTCTGCCCCAACGAGACCGAGTGCCAGGTGCTGACGGGCATTCTGCCCACGGATGACGCGAGTTGCGTCACCGCGCTCAATGCGCTGATCGACAAGGGCGCCGGAGCTGCGGTCATCACGTTGGGCGGTGCCGGCTCGGTTACGCTCGGCGATGGCGGTGAGCTGCTGCGCATGCCGGCACTTTCGAGTACGGTAGTCGATACCACGGCCGCCGGCGATACGTTTATCGGCGCGTTGGCGGCGGCTCGCCTAGAGGGCTTGCCGCTCTTTGAGTGCATGGCCGCGGGCGCTCGCGCCTCGGCAATGACGGTGTCGCGCCTGGGCGCTCAGCAATCGATTCCCACGCGCGCCGAAGTTGAACATTGGTTTGGTTAAACGATAAAGACGGAGAAGCGGAGTAGAACAATGGCAATCAAGAAGCTGATCCTTGATCTGGA
>CABUGI010000122.1 GCA_902491055.1 uncultured Collinsella sp.
CGTTGCTGAAACGTGCCCCTTAAGTTGCGGTGGAATATGGACTGTTTTTGGCTGTTGAGGTGTTATTTAGTCCGTATTTCACCGCAACTGAGGGATGGGATGTGGGGCTAACGCTCGTAGATTAAGTTACCTGCCAGGTAGGTGGCCTGAACCTTGGTGGCTTGGAGCTCTTGGGGGTCAACGGTGAGCGGGCTTTGGTCCAGGACTACCAGGTCGGCGTATTTGCCGGGCTCCAGGCTGCCGAGGTTTTGCTCGTCACCTGCTGCGTAGGCGCTGCCCAAGGTGTAGTTGCGCAGAGCTGTAGCCGCGTCGATGCGCTCGCTGGGGAGCCAGCCGCCCTCGGGCCAGTGGCTGCGAGGGTCTTGGCGCGTAATAGCCGTGTAGAGCACGTTCATGCTGGTAACGGCCGTGATGGGGCTGTCGGTACCAAAAGCTTGGCGGATGCCGCGCTGCTTATAGGTCGCAAACGGCCACATGATGCGGCTGCGTTCCAGGCCCAGGTCGCGCTCCGGGCCACCCGGGTCGAGCGTGATGTGGCAAGGCTGGCTCGAGGCAATGACGTTGAGCTTGCGCAGACGATCGATGTCCTGAGGCAGCAGATTCTCCAAATGCTCAAGCGTATTATGACCGTGCTGGGGCAGGCCGTAGAGCTCTGCCGCCTCCTCAAAGATATCGAGTGCGGCATGGATGGCACCGTCGCCGATAACGTGGATGCGCACGGTGTGGCCGCGCTCGGCTGCCGCCAGAACCAACTTGCGCATGCGCTCGACAGGAACCGTCAGGCGACCCTGGTCGCCCGGGAAGCGCGGGTTAGTATAGGGCTCAGTGAGGTATGCGGTATGCTCGCTCGACACGCCGTCGAAGAACTGTTTAAATCCTGGCGCCGAGAGCAGCGCGTTGTTCGCGTAGCGGGTCTGGAGTTCTTCCAAGCGCGATTGGTCATCCAGCAGCGTGGGAAACAGATGGGCGCGGATGCCCAGCTTGCCGGCGGCCTGCAGCCTGTCGTAAACATCGTCGCGAATAAAGTCGCAGCCCGGCATGGGCATGAGCGACATATCGCAGATTGAGGTGATGCCTTGCTCGGCCATACGCTTCATCTGGTCGCCGTAAGCGCTCGCGATGCGGTCCTCGCCCAGCCATTCCAGGCAGCGCGGCAGCAGCTGCATAGCAGCTGCCTCGTGGGCAATACCCGTAAGCTCGCCGTTTGAGTCTTTGTCGTAACTGCCACCCGCCGGAGGCTCGCTGTCACGCGTCACGCCGAGGGCTTCGAGTGCGCGGCTGTTGAGCCACAGCGTATGCCCATCGCCCGAATACATAACACAGGGGCGACCGGGGAAGGCGGCGTCGAGGGAGGCCTTGGTAGGATGCTCGGGCGGATCCCAGCGGTAATCGCGCCAGCCCTGGGTCACGACCCAGGCGTCGTCGGGCAGGCCCTGGGAAAACTCGAGCGCATGCTGCACCAGTGCCGCCTCGGACGTGCCCATATCCATGAGCATATACGGCGAGGAACCGACCGAGGTATGGAAGAAGTGCAGATGAGCGTCATGGAAACCGGGGCAGACAAACTGCTCGCCGTAATCGACCACCGGCGTGGCGGCAGGTGCGGCGGCAATCACGTCATCGGGCGCGCCGACAGCGACGATGCGATCGCCCGCGATGGCGATCGCCAACTCGCGGGCGGTATCGATGCCGTCTTGGGCGGTAAAAACGTTCTTGGAGCGGATAATCCGATCGATATGCTGCATGGGCATCCCCATCTCTGGCAGGAAATTCAACACTCCCGAGTGTACTCCCCCGCCCTTGCAACAAAACCCCAAGCGGCAAACGGCAGCTTTACCAGCCCTAGCGGCAGGTGGCATACTGGAGAGAGCCTGTACGATTTTGCGATCGAGCCAACAAGGAGCAAATCGACCATGACGAAGACCAAGGCACAGCAGATTATGGCGGCAACCGAGGTTCGCGCGGCAGACGACGTCACCGCGGCCATCCAGGATATCGCCGCCGAGTTTGAACCCTACATCATCAAGCAGCGCCGGCACTTCCATAAGCACCCGGAGCTGAGCCTTGCCGAGGAGCGCACGACTTCCGACATCGCCAACCAGCTCGACGCCATGAATATCCCCTACGAGCGTCCGCTCAAGACGGGCCTGGTGGCGACGCTTCGCGGTACCGCGCCGGATGCCTACCGCGAGGACGGCACGCCGCGCCGCCGTATCCTGCTGCGCGCCGATATCGACGCCCTGCCTGTCACCGAGCAGACCGGCGAGGAGTTCGCCAGCGTCAACGAGGGCTGCATGCACGCCTGCGGTCACGACTGCCATATCGCCATGATGCTCGGCACGCTGCAGATTCTGCGCCACATGACCGATGACATCCACGGCGAGATTCGCATCGTTTTCCAGCCCAGCGAGGAAAACGGCCAGGGCGCCAAACTCATGATCGGCACGGGTGTGCTCGACGGCGTCGACGGCGCCTACGCTGCGCACATCTGGAGCGAGGTCGACGCCGGCACCGTAAGCTGCGAGCCCGGCCCACGCATGGCAAACACCGACTGGTTCCGCATCGACGTCCGCGGCACCTCGTGCCATGGCGCCATGCCCCAGCGCGGCCACGACGCCGTTATGGTTGCGGCAGAGATCGTCAACGCCCTGCAGACCATCGTCTCGCGCGAGATTAGCCCCTACGAACCTGCCGTCATCACCGTCGGCGAGCTGCATGGCGGCACCGCGCGCAACGTTATCGCCGGCACGGCGTACCTCGCCGGCACGGTGCGCACCTATGGCGACAAGACGCATGAGGAGATGCCCGAGCTTATGCGCCGCATCGTGGAGCACACCGCGGCTGCTCTGGGCGCCGAGGCCGAACTCACCGACTACACCATCGCCAACTACAAGGTCGAAAACGATGCCGCCTCGAGCGAGCGCTGCCGCCAAGCTGTGCTCAAGTGCCTGGGTCCCGCGGGCGAGGGCCATTACCGCGGCACGCTTTCGGGCGAGGACTTCTCGGAGTATCTGCGCCGCGTACCGGGCGTGCTCGCCTTTGTTGGCACGCGCAACCCCCAGATCGGCGCCACCTATGCCCAGCACTCCTGCTTCTATAAGATCGACGAGAGCGTGCTCGCCAAGGGCTCCATGGTAGCCGCTCAGTATGCCATCGACTTTTTGGCCGAGCCCACGCAAGAAGAGCTCGACGGCCCCACGATCGCCGCGGTTGCCGAGACCAATCCCGACCTGGCAGCCAAGCTGCGCTCTGCCAAGGCAACTGCCGCCGAGGCCCGCGACGCCGTGCACGACGCCCGCACCGCCCGCCATGCCGCAATCAAGGGCATTCACGATGCCCGTGCCGCCGCTCGCCACGATGAGAAGCACGGCGAGTAGCCGTCACGCCCACCTATAACAACCTGGCTATAGCAAAGCGGGGGCGAACGTTATCTCAACGTTCGCCCCCGCTTATGTGTCGACCGCTTTTCTAGCGCGTCCTCCGTCACGACAAGTAAGAGCGAAGGATGGCGAGCCAGCGTGGGGTTTCGAGGTGAATGATATCGGTGGGGACTCCGGCGGGCGCATGGCCGCCAAAGAGCAGGCCCGCGTCTGCCGGGTTGATAAGGCGCACGATCCATACGGCAACGACCAGCACGCACAGAACAACAACCGCAATGTCGATGCCGCGCTTTAGCTTGCTCGACGTCACCTCCTCGCGCACGAACGCGAGCACAAACGCAATCGGCACCACCCAAAACAGC
>CABUGI010000123.1 GCA_902491055.1 uncultured Collinsella sp.
CGCGCATGAGCAAGGTCGTGATGATGGAGTTGATCATGACCGACTTACCGGAACCCGTGGTACCGGCGATCAGCAGGTGGGGCATCTTGGCAAGGTCGGCGACGACCGGCGTACCCTCGGCATCTCGACCGATGGCGAGCTCGAGCGGACCGCCCTTCACATAGGGAAGCACGTCGCCCAGGTTGACGTTCTGGCGCTTGCGATTGGGGATCTCGATACCCACAAGCGAGGTGCCGGGGATCGGGGCAAAGATACGCACGGACTGGGCAGCAAGCGATAGCGCGATATCGTCCTCGAGGCTCGAAATCTTGCTCACGCGCTCGCCCTCGCCAGGTTGCAGCTTAAAGGTCGTCACCGTGGGGCCGGCGATCCAGCCGACCACGCGGGCACTACGACCAAACTCCAGCAAGGTGGACTGAAGCGACTCGGCAGTCTGTTCCAGCTCCTTGTCAGAAGACGCGGAGGAAGCCGACTGCGGGTTGGCATGCAGAATCTCAAGTGGCGGAAGTTTGAGGCCGTCCTCTTCTTCGCCCTCGTTATCTGCGGCGCCGCCGTCCGCTCCCCCATCGCTAGCCGCAGCCGATTCGACAGCACTCAAGGCAGGCGCATCGGCAACCTTGGGATGCTTCAAGAAGTCGGGGATCTGAGGTGCTGCCGAGACAGGATTCACGGCAAACGGCGGCTCGGACTCGTCGATCTTATCGGGGTCGTCTTCCATCGAAAGCTGACCGGTTACCTGGTCGCGCTTTGCATGGCGACGCGGCAGCAAAGTTGTCTTTGCGGTCTCAATCGGAGCCTCGTCGTCCTCGTCATCGCCCTCGGTGAGCTCAATCTCGCTCTCGGACCAAGACGGGTCGGGCTCACTCGTATTGAGTTTGGGCGCAGCCTTGCCCTTCTTGGCATGGCGGCGCGGCAACAGCGTCGTCTTAGCGCGCTCAGCTTCCACGGCATCGGACACGTCGACAAACGGGTCCTCGTCCTCGTCGTCATCGTCCAAAACCGGGTCCACATCGTTGCCCATGACCGTGGTCACGGCAGCATCGGAGCCCTTTTGACGAAGAATGCTCAGGTGAGGACGGGCAACGCCGGGCACCGACAGGGCCTCATCGTCACCCCACGGACTCGCGTTAACATCGGCACGACGGCGCTCGGCAAAATCAGCCGCACGGTCGCGAGCAGAGCGCAAAACGCCGCCCACCGAAAAGCCGATGATGACCAGGCCCACGACGACAAGGCCCAACAGGACCACCATCGCGATAGGCTTACCCAGGGCATTCTGCAGCGCACTCGCAATAAACGCACCAATGTAGCCACCCGAGGCGGACAGATTTTGCGGCGTGAACATAAGGTCGCACGAGTCGCTCGTACCTGGCACCATCAACGAAAGAATGGAGACGACGGCGATAAAGACCACGGCGCCGCCCGCAACAGAGCGCGCGTTGAGCGGCGAGTCCTCGCCTAAAAAGAGCGTGGCGGCAAACAGCAAAATGACGATCGGCAGCACGTAGGCGCCCAGACCAAAGCCCAAGTGGTAGAAACCGGCAACCGCAGCCGTAACGGGCGCAGTCGCCGGCGAAATCACGGCAATAAAGGACGCAATCGCCAAGACGGCAATGACCACGCCGGCGATATCGCGGTTGGCCGAGGGCTCGACCAAGGGCTCAAAATCATCGAAGTCCGCCTCGTGGCCCTTATTGGCACGCAGATGGGAACCGGCATCCTTAGCAGATGCCGGTTGGTTGTTGGCCTTATTGCCTTTGGCGTTTTGTGCAGATCCGCGCGCCAAACTAAACCTCCATGACGACCGGGATGATCATCGGACGAGTGCGCGTACGGCTCCAGATAAAGTTGGAGAGCGAGTCGCGCACGGCCTTGCGAATGGCATCGGAACCGCTGCTCGTAAAGCTGAACTTGCCCTTCTCGATCGTCTTCATAATGGACGCGGAGGCATCCTCGGAGAACTGGTCGTCGATGGCAAACGAGACGCCGCGGCCCGAGAACTCGATGGCCTCGATCTTCTTGTGCTTGAGCGAGACGATGGCAACAGCGGTAACCATACCGTCGTTGGCGAGCTTCTGACGATCACGCAAGACGATGGGGTCGGTATCGCCGATGCGCAGGCCGTCGACGTAAACGACGCCGGACTCGACGGGCGTACCGCGCTTAACGATACCGCCGCGCATCTCGAGCGTGTCGCCGTTGTCGAGGATAAAGATATGATCGTCCTTGAGACCCATCTTGCGGGCCAGTTGGGCATGGGCGCGCAGATGCACGGCTTCACCGTGAACCGGCATAAAGTACGTGGGCTTGGCCATGGCCATCAGGAGCTTGAGCTCCTCCTGGCTACCGTGACCGGAAACGTGAACGAGAGCGCGATTCTTATCCCACACGTCGCAGCCGAGCTTGGCCAGGCTGTTGACGACCTGCTGGACGGCTTTCTCATTGCCGGGAACAGGAGTTGCCGAGAGGATAACGGTATCGCCCTCGTGGATGGAGAGCGTCTTGTGCTCGCCATTGGCCATGCGGGACAGGGCCGACAGCGGCTCGCCCTGCGAACCGGTGCACATGACGACAATCTTGTCGTCAGGCAGGTTATCAATGTCAAAGGCATCGATGATATCGGCGTCGTCGATGTTGAGGTAGCCAAGCTCGCGCGCCACGCGGGTGTTAGTGAGCATGGAGCGACCGGTCACAACGACCTTACGGCCGCACTTGCGGGCGGCATCGCAGATCTGCTGCAAACGATGGATGTGGCTCGAGAACGACGCGACGAACACGCGACCCGGGGCGTTCTTGATGGCGTGCAGCAGGTTGGGACCAACCTCGGCCTCGGACTTGGTAAAGCCGGGAACCGTTGCATTGGTGGAGTCGGAAAGCAGTAGGTCGATGCCCTGCTTAGCAAAGCGGCTGATAGCGGCATAGTCGGGCGTGACGCCATCGATGGGCGTCTGGTCGAGCTTAAAGTCGCCGGTGTGCATAACGGTGCCCTGATTTGTGCGGATGAACACGCCCAGAGCGCCGGGGATGGAGTGCGTCATCGAGAAGAAGTCGAGCGAGATGCCGCCGAGGTTGACATGGCTGCCGCCCTTGACCTCGCGGAACTTGGGTGCGCGGATGCGGAACTCAGAAAGCTTGCCCTCGATAAAGCCAAGCGTCAGCTTGCTCGAGAAGATGGGCACCTTATTGTTGAGGTCCTGCAGCAGGTACGGAAGCGAACCGGTGTGGTCCTCGTGGCCGTGGGTGACGACGATACCGCGGAGCTTCTCCTCGTTCTCCAGAACATAGGTGTAGTCGGGAAGCACCAGATCGATACCGGGCTGGGAGTCATCCGGGAACATGAGACCGGCGTCGACGAGCACCATGTCGTCGCCGCACTCGAAGACCGTCATGTTCTTGCCGATGCCGTCAAGGCCGCCGAGCGGAATGATCTTCAAGGGAGATGATTTTTTAGCTGCCATAGGTTAGTGTGGTTTCCTTTCTTCGAAACGGGTCTGGAACAACCGACGGGGCGCTTCTGGCAAACCGACCGCCGGGAACGTACAAACATGCATCACAGAGTCGATGCAGTAACCACAGTATGATACCCATTTGCCCACCAACAGACCACCCATGCATCAAAGCCCCATCTGAACCCGTCTATCCCGCCGGTCTGGTCTCAGCGGGCCCGGCACGGGCTAAGTTTCCTGCTCTACAGTCCTGCGCAAGACGGAAAGCACATTAAGTGCTTTCC
>CABUGI010000124.1 GCA_902491055.1 uncultured Collinsella sp.
CCCTCCTTCACCGAATAGCGAAAAGCTAGTGCTCCATTGTAGTAGATGCCGCGTCTGCCGTGTGCTCGCGGGGCAGATGAATTGTAAAAGTCGTACCCTTTCCAAGCTCCGACTCCACGGATATGTAGCCATGGTGACGCTCGACGATCTGCTTGGTCACGGCGAGGCCAACGCCCAGGCCGCCAGCTTCGCGGGCGCGGCTGGCATCGGCGCGCCAAAACCGCCCGAAGATGCGCGACAGATCGTCCTTGGCAATACCGATGCCGGTATCAGAAACGGCAATGCTGACGTGCTTGCGGTCACTGAGCACCGATACCACGACCCAACCGCCCTCGGGGGTGTAGCGCATGGCGTTGCTCATGAGGTTGATAACACATTGCGTGATCATGTCGGGATCGGCCTCGACGACATCGTCGTGACCCTGGGTCTCGTCCGCAAAACGCAGGCGCAGATCGCGGTCGACAAACAGGCGCTCCTGGGCATTGACGATGGAACGCACGAAAGGAACCATGTCCACCGGCTCAAGGTTGAGCGGAGCCGTGCTGTTTTCCATGCGCGACAGGTCGAGCATCTGCTGCACCAGACGAGCCAGGCGACGCGTCTCGGAAGCAACGGTCTCCAAATGCTCATCGTCGGTGGGATACACGCCATCCTGCATAGCCTCGACCGTTGCGAGCATGGCCATAAGCGGCGTGCGAAGCTCGTGTGCAACGTCTGAAGTCAGGCGCTTCTCGTGTTTCATATCCTTCTCGAGCGAAGTGGCCATCTCATCGAAGGTCTCACCCAGCTGATCGATCTCGTCATCACCGCGCAGTCCCGTGCGAGCCGACAGGTCGCCGTCACGAATTTGCTTTGCGGTACTGGTGATGCGATGAATCGGCTTGGTGAGCATGCGCGACACGAGCGATCCGATAACGACCGAAATGCAGATTGCAACAACCGCGGCGAGGGCCATGGCGTTAAAGGTCTTCTCCCTAAACGCAGAGTCCGCCTTGGTGAGCAGAGCGTCGGAGCCGATGGCCCACAGCTTTACCTGTCCGACATGCTCGCCGGAAGACGTTACAATCTCGACGTTAGCAACGCTATCGGAGTCGGTTGGAGCAGACGAGACCGGGCTATGCGATGCCCTCTTGCCGCTCGTGTCGTCGATCGTAGCCTGGTTTTCGCGTACATCGGCGGTGGCGCTTGCCGAGGGCCAGGAATCGTCATAAACGATCACGCCCTTTTTATTGACGACCTGCATGCCCAGATCGTCGGAAACCAAACTCGACGTTGCGACCGTGCGCAGTTCTCCCGCGGTCCAAGAACCGTTTTCCTCATATGAGGTTGCCAACTTCTCGGCAGCGGAATTTGCGATTTCGACGATATTGGAGCGTGTGTAATCCGAAAAGACCGTGCCCCACACAACAGAGACAACGCCCACCAGCACCAATACCGTCATGAGCGATGTCAGAGCAAAAGCAAGTGCCATGCGCGAGGGATAGCTCATCGTTGGCCGTGAATCGGAACGAGGCGTGTTCCAACTAGCCTTGGAACCCGCCTCGCTCTCCTGCTTGTGCTTTTGTCCGATTTCAAAGCGCGCAGGTGTCATATGTGATTTCCCTATTTCTCGTCCGACTTATCGGTCTTGGCCGGAGCCTCGAAGCGATAGCCGACACCATGGACGGTGTAGAGCCACTTGGGCTTCTTGGGATCATCGCCCAGCTTGGCGCGAAGATTCTTCACGTGGCTATCGATGGTGCGCTCATAGCCCTCAAAGTCATACCCGAGCACTTTCTCGACCAGCTCCATGCGGTTATACACACGGCCGGGATGGCGGGCAAGCGTGGTGAGCAGCTTGAACTCGGAAGCCGTCAGATCGACTTCCTTGCCCTCGACCAAGATCTTGTGGCCCGAGATATCGATGACCAGATCGCCGAAGTCGAGTACCTCGACGGCGGGCTCGTCGGCCTGATGGGCACGGCGGAACAGAGCGCGAACGCGGGCGACGAGCTCGCGCGGCGAGAACGGCTTAATCAGATAGTCGTCGGCGCCGAGCTCAAGACCGATAATACGGTCCTCGATCTCGCCCTTAGCCGTCAGCATGATGATGGGGACATCCGAGGTATCGCGAATGGTGCGGCAAACGCGCTCGCCGGGGATCTTGGGGAGCATAAGGTCGAGCACGACCAGGTCGAACTGATGCTTCTCGAACTCCTCGATCGCGGACTGGCCGTCGCCGACGCCCACAACCCAGTAGCCTTCGCGCTCGAGATAGGCAGCGACGGCGTCACGGATTGCCTTCTCATCCTCGACCAGCAGAATCTTTTTTGCATCTGAAGCCATAACACGGCCCCCCTGTCTCAATTAGCTAAGAACAAGCCCATTTTAACGCACCTGAGCCCGCCGGATGCCGCTATGACGCGGCAGCTCGGCGGGCGGTACTCACAATTACAACGCGTTTATTCCCCTGTTGGCGCCTTTTTAACCCCTCTAAGCTTAAAGAGAGAATAGACGTGCAGTGACCGTCTCTGGTATACCCTGGCCGTTGCGCACCGTGGCGTACGTAAGGAATGAGTCCGATTTTCCCGCCGTAGCTGGATAATCGCCATACTCCAAAGCGCGGTCGGGCGACAGCAGCGAGCCATAGGTCTTGGCAGAGGTGTCGATCAGGAAATGCGACGCCTGTACCTTAACAAGGTATTTATTCTTCTTGCCAGCCGCACATGCGAGCGGCTCGCGGGACAGGAAGAGGTACGGCCCTCCCTCATTACCGATATATGTGCCCATATTGCCCAGGCTGCCCACGCCACTATAGGCCGCCTCGATAGAAAACACGAAGGTATCGCCCATATATACGGCCTCGAAAGGCGAGACTGACGAGGGAAGGACTAGCTGGGCACGTTTGGTGTTGTTGCCGTCGGTCAGATCGATTGCCGTTATGCCGTAGTAGACGCCCTCGTCGTTGCGGACACGCGGCGAGATGGTCAAAATGCCGTCGCTCGCGCGCGGGGCCGATGCAAAGCGGCCCGTCGATTTCCAAATTACCTCGGCCTTGGATTCATCAAGCGAGCGACGATAGCAAAACGAATCACTACTCGTTTTATTGCCGCCTGCCGAAGGCATTTTATACCAGATGACTGATGCCCCGAACGCCGTAAACAGCGGCGGATCATAGTCCTTGCCACCTCGATCGAGCTCAACCACGTCGCCAGAGAGCGAAGCGCCCGACAGATTTTGAGCGTAGAGCTTCCACGATGAATTGGCAAAGTTCATCTCAACCCACGCGAATACGCCGTCGCCGGCACGGACATCGTAGAATGCGTATCCCGTGCCCTCGATAGGATCCTCGATTAATGTGGTAAGCGAGCCATCGCCCAGGTTGAGCACACCGAGCGTGTTGGCGTGCAGTGCCGATGCGGGCGCCATCATCGCCGCGGCGTAATCGCCGTCGCAGTAGTACAGCAGCGTACCCAGAGGCAGCGTCCACGACGCCGCCGGCTCAAGATCGATGTCGACTGCCTCGTACTCATCCGTAATCGAGATGATTTTGGAATCGTCCTTGATAACCTGCGGCTCGCCGTCGGCATCATCGCTGGTACCCGTTTTTTTCGAGCATCCGGCAAGCACCGTGGCAGCGCCCGCAGCAACCCCACCGAGCACAAAGCCGCGACGCGATATTCCGTTCTTGATGTGATCGGCGATACCCATTAGGCGATCTCGGCGCGAGCGGCCTCGATAGCGCG
>CABUGI010000125.1 GCA_902491055.1 uncultured Collinsella sp.
CGGGTGAGGAAGTCCCACGGATCAAAGATCTCGTCGAGTTTCTCCTGGCTGACGGTGCAGCGCGGATCGGCCTCGAGACGCTCCTTAAAGGTGGGGCCGGAGACACAATCCTGTACCTCGTGCCAGGTTGCCATGGCGTTTTCCTGCACGATAGCGTAGGCGTCCTCGCGGGTGATGCCCGTATCGACGAGGGCCAGCAGCACCTTGGAGGAGAAGATGAGGCCGCGGGTCTTGTTGAGGTTGGCCATCATGCGAGCCGGATACAGCTGCAGGCCGTCGATAACGCGGATGAGGCACTGGAACATGTGATCGAGCGCGATGAAGCTATCGGCCTGGGCGACGCGCTCGGCAGAGGAGTGCGAAATGTCACGCTCGTGCCACAGGGCGACGTTATCGAAGGCGACCTGAGCGTTGGACTTGACGACGCGCGACAGGCCGCAGACCTTCTCCATGGTGATGGGGTTGCGCTTGTGCGGCATGGCGGAGCTGCCCTTTTGACCCTTGCGGAACGGCTCCTCGGCCTCGAGCGTATCGGTCTTCTGCAGGTTGCGGACCTCGGTCGCGATGCGCTCGCAGGTGGCCGCCGTGGTGGCAAGGACGCCGGCGAGGTAGGCGTGATGGTCGCGGCTGATGACCTGCGTGGACAGCGGATCGTGGACCAGGCCCAGGTGCTCGCAGACGTACTCCTCGACGAACGGCTCGATGGAGCTGTAGGTGCCGACGGCGCCCGAGATGGCACCGAAGGCAACGTTCTTGCGAGCGTCCTCAAGACGATCGAGATCGCGCTTGAGCTCCCATGCCCAAGAGCCAAACTTCATACCGAAGGTCATCGGCTCGGCATGGATGCCATGGGTGCGGCCGGCGCAGAGCGTATTGCGCTCCTCGAAGGCGCGACGCTTGCAGATCTCGCCGAGTTTCTTGACGTCCTCGATGATTAGGTCGCAGGCCTGCGTGAGCTGGTAGCACAAAGCCGTATCGCCCAGGTCGGAGCTGGTCATGCCATAGTGAACCCAACGGCTGGGCTTGGGGTCGCCCTCGGGAACATCGGCGTCGATGTACTCCTTCATATTGGTCAGGAAGGCGATGACATCGTGGCGCGTGACCTCCTCGATCTCGTCAACCTTCGCCTTCTCAAAGTTGGCGTGGTCGCGAATCCACTGGGCCTCTTCTTTGGAAATACCGATCTTGCCGAGCTCCGCCTGCGCCTCGCAGGCCAGGACCTCAATCTCCTGCCAAATGGCGTACTTGTTCTCGAGGGAGAAGATGTGTCCCATCTCCGGGCGGGTATAGCGATCGATCATAGCGGCTCCTTTTTGGTTATTGGCACGTTGGTCGTAACCCAACCATTGTACCGTGCGCGGGCGCAAGTAACGATAACGGGCATTAACCTAACATTTTGTAGCATAGAGCGGCTTCAGGCGATCTCCTCGGATTCACGGAGACGGTGGGGAAGACTTTGCTGGATTTGCCGTCCCCATGCCTCCCGTGCTCGGTGGAGCGGGCAACGGGACGTCCGCGTATTTGCTTTGCAAATACTCACCGGCTTCAGGCGCCTGCCGGCGCCTTCGCCTGCTCGCTACAAACGCTTCGCGTTTGCTTTACGCTCGCACCCTGGCGGGTTCGAATCCCGGCACTTGGTAGTAAAAAGCACGGCAACGTAACGCTGCCGTGCTTGTGCTTTTTACTGGAGCGGGCAACGGGATTCGAACCCGCGAGTGTCAGCTTGGGAAGCTGATGCCTTACCACTTGGCGATGCCCGCTTGTGTGTTGGCTAGTATAACGCGGTTGTCTTGTTCGATACAAGGGTGTCGATGCTTGTTTTAGCTGTGGAGAATCGTTTGAAAACCACTCCGATTGTGGAGATGAGGACCTTTGTCTTTCTCTTCTTACCTTCTTCTACCTGCACTTTTATCTGATTGTTGTATTTGAGCTCGATTTGTCAGAAATCGGGCAAGCTTTTGGTCAGCTTCTGGTACTTACCCGCATGAACCATGGCGGTAGCCTCATCCCAAGCGCCGCGGCCTCCCCGTGCGGCGCACGAGGGATAAGGAGCAGCCATGTCCAACGCACCCACGCACTCTGTCCACAGCGCAATCGCAACAGGTCCGCTGCTCCTGCTCCTCTTCCTGCTTTTCGGCTGCCTGGCACCGGGAGCCGCATTTGCCGTCGATGGCTACGACCAGCTCGGCTTCCGCACTATTAGCGATGATTGTGGGCCCTTCCTCATCGGCAAGTATGAAGCTCAAGACGCCTCGATTGCCTACTGCATGAACCAGGAGCGCCCCGGCCCCACCAAGCCGGGCGGCCCATGGCTCAACTTTGATCAAGGCTGGGTGTGGCTCGACGACGAGTTCGCGGCAATCGTTTGTCACGGATATCCTACCGCCACGTCGTTTGGCGGTTACCATCTTTCACCCGATCGCGCCCGCGCCGCAACCCAGCTTGCCGTATGGATGCTCAACGGCACTACCCATGTCGACGGTACTTACTCTTACACGACCGCTCAGGGCAAAACCAAGAGTGGGCACTTTGCCACTGACAATGAAGTCGTGGCGGCGGCGCGGTGGCTCCACGACAGCGCAAAATCAGGAAGCATCAAAGCCGCTCCGCACCGCGCGCGACGCTATCTAGGAGCCGTATCGGGCGGCAGCAAACGTCAGGACATGCTCTATGTACTGCCGGCGGTCTCTGTTTCCTTCCAAAAGCAGTCTGCAAACGCTGCCATTACCAGCGGAAACAATACTTATCAGTTTGACGGGGCAACATTCGATATTTTTGAGAGCGCCAGCGGCGCGCGTGTCGGCACCATCCAGATGGACAGCAACGGTCGGGCGCAAGCAACTCTTCTGCCCAACACTGCATACTACCTAGTTGAAACGAAGGCGCCGGCCGGCTATGTCCCCCGTCGTGATCGCATCGCCTTTACCACGGGGAATGACGGTGGACAGGTCGCCATTGATGAACAGCCCGGCATCATCAACCTGCATATCGTAAAACTCGATGCCGCGACGAATGCCGGCCCCCAGGCGGGATCTTCACTCGCAGGAGCAGAGTTCACGTGTGTGTCGCAATCAACCCCTGGATGAGCGCAAATCCTCACGACCGACGAAAGCGGTCGGGCCACCCTCGCCGATGTCCCCTTAGGAACCTTTACCATCTACGAATCAAAAGCCCCCGAGGGCTACCTGCCATCCAACGACAGCTGGACCTATACCGTTGGAGCCGACCAGCTCGGCGATTCAGGCGTGGTCGAGATCGAATCTCGCATTTCCGATATCTCCATTGCGTTTGACCTTGAGATTTCCAAATTCAATGATTACGGCAATAGCGACCAATCCGGCCTGGAGCAGCCGGCGGGTGGTGTTGTCTTTGAGGTTGTCAGCAACAGCTCTCAGCAGGTTGTTGGCACACTGACCACAAACATCTATGGCTTTGCCTCCACCAAAGACCAGCCCGAAGCATGGTTCGGCACAGGTAAGCGACCCGCCGGTGTCCACGGAGCCGTCCCATACGACCGTGCCGGCTACACGGTTCGCGAGGTTCCGGAAGGCTCTGTTAGACCAGGATTGACATGCCGACCTGCCGGCTAACTCGCCGTCTCCTCGTCGGGCGCCGGCGTCTTGACCCTCATCTCGAACGGCATCCCGCCCTCTCGGACGAGCGCCC
>CABUGI010000126.1 GCA_902491055.1 uncultured Collinsella sp.
CCGCTCAGGATGCGCTTGGCGAGTTTGTCTTCGGCGCTGACCGCTTCGGGTATGTCTACCGGTTGCGACGGGTCACCGCCGGGCTCATGCGGAAGGACGAGTGGTTCAACACACATATCTAAGCTTCGCTCCTTTCTTTAGTTAGGTAGAGTAATTGTTTTGTGCCTAACTAATTTAGGAGCGTGAGAAACCAATGTCAAGGTACCAAACTTATTAAGTTACGGCGTTTTGCCAAACGCCGTAACCGCTCGATGCTGCAAGCGTTCCTAAGCGGCAATCTGACGTTCAATCGTCGGGTATGGCCACAAGGCCTATGCCCTCCTCTTTCACGTCACCTTGCTCGCTTAGGAACGCTTTCGCTGTCCGTCCTCAACCTGCGATAGTCGTTGGGGACGTTCTTAAATGACTAGTCAAACAAGAACGTCCCCAATGACTAACTTCCTCCTTCCCGTAACCTTTCCGCAACAATGTGGCCTCCGCGGCGCCAGCGCCGTTCACAACTTCCCCTGCGCTACACTTAGTTGCACTATGGCGCCATCGTGCCGCGCCCGACCCAAGGGGGACTCTCATGAAGAACACTCAGCTGCTGTTGATCAACGATATGTGCGGCTACGGCAAGGTCGCGCTTTCCGCCATGCTGCCGGTGCTGTCGCACATGGGCTACCGTATCCATAACCTGCCGACGGCACTTGTGTCCGATACGCTCAACTATCCCAAGTTCTACATCCACGACACCACGGAGTACGTGCGCCAAAGCCTCGCTATCTGGGAGGAGCTCGGCTTTGAGTTCGACGCCATCTCGACCGGCTTTATCGTGACCGAGGAAGAGACGCGCATCATTTCGGACTTCTGCCACCGCCGCGCGCAAAAGGGCACTAAGGTTTTCGTCGATCCCATCATGGGCGACAACGGCAAGCTCTACGCCGGCGTGCCCGAGTCCACGATCGGTCTCATGCGCAGCCTGCTCGAGTGCGCCGACTATGCGGTGCCAAACTACACCGAGGCGTGCCTGCTTACCGATGCGCCCATTGCCGAGCAAATCACGCCCGATGAGGGCCGCGCTCTTGTGGATGCCGTGCGTGCCCTGGGCGCCAAGTCGGTGGTCATTACGAGCGCTGTGGTCGACGGTGCGAATGTCGTCATCGGTTACGACCATGTGGCGGGGGAGTACTTCACGATTCCCTTCGACCTGATCCCGGTTTACTTCCCGGGCACGGGCGACACGTTCTCGGCGGTGCTCGTCGGCCGCGTTATGGCAGGTTGGAGTCTGCAGCGCGCGACGTCCGATGCCATGCGCGTGGTGGCTGAGCTTATCGAGCGCAATGCCGACCAAGAGGACAAGTCGGCTGGCCTTCCCATCGAGGCCTGCCTGGATGTGATCGACCATGAGTAATGCTGGCGAGGGCGGCGCCAAGCCTGTGGGCGGGGGCAAGCCGCTCGGTGCCCCGCGCGGCAAGCGCCCACGTATTCGCATTAGCTGCGTGGACCAGCTGGGCACATGCCGCTGCCATCACGGGCACAAGCCGGGTGACGTCTTCGACTTCGACCGCGACCGCGGCAAGATGTGCGCCATGGCCTGCCATGTGGGCTTTCCCTATATCGATATCCTGCGCTATGGCGGGACCGTGCCTGGCAACGAGCCCGGCACGGCAAAGTTCTGCTGCCCCGAAGTCGATACACTGAACGTCTGGCTTGCCAAGATCGTTGACGAGTAGTCGAGCGCAATGTGTCAAAGGGACAGCCCCTTTGACACATTCGCCGGTGGTGCCCCTTCTTTTGCTTATAATCTCAAATCTCTGCATTTCATCCGATTTTAGGTTCTAAAAATTCTGCGTTTCATCGATAATCAAGCATATAAAACTTTGCATTTCATTCGATAACACCGAGGGGAGAGCCTATGCTGCGCAGGAAAATAGCGGCAGAGCTGGAGCGTTGGCTGAAGTCTTCCGAGCAAAAGGCCTTGTTCATTACGGGTTCTCGCCAGATTGGCAAAAGCTATTCGATTCGCGCATTTGGCAAAGCCAACCATGCAACCTACATCGAGCTTAACCTCATGGAAAATCGCCAGGCAAAAGATGCTCTTCTCGAGGCGCGGGATGCCGATGATTTCATCAGCAGGGTGACGCTTCTTTCGGGAAAGTCGATTGCACCAGGCAAAACGCTCGTGTTTATCGATGAGGTCCAAGAGGCCCCCGACATCATGACGATGGCAAAGTTCCTTGTTGAGGACGGGAGGTGCCGCTGGGCGTTTTCGGGGTCAATGCTCGGGACTCAGTTCAAGGGCGTCAGGTCCTATCCCGTGGGGTATGTTCACGAGCTTAGGATGTTCCCGCTCGATTTTGAGGAGTTTTGCTGGGCAATCGGGGTGAGCGAGGGGGCTCGCCAAACGATACGTGACGCGTGTATCAGCGAGAGGCCCATTCCTGATTACATTCATGACGCGATGATGGCAAACTTCAGGACCTATACCGTTGTCGGCGGAATGCCGGAGCTTGTGCAGCGTTTCCTTGACACGCAGGGCGACCTTGCCTCTGTTCGTCGGCTACAGTCAGAGCTCAACGAACAGTACCGGCGGGATATCTCCAAGTATGCAAACGGGCGAGCCCTGCAGGTGCAGAGCATCTACGATCAGCTCCCTATTATGCTCGAGGGCGAAAACAAGCGCTTCGTGCTCAATTCCATTGACCCCAAGGCTTACTACGAGAAGTATCAGCGAGATTTTGTATGGCTTGTCGATGCCGGCGTTGCTCTCAAAGCCGATATCGTAACCGAGCCAAAATCGCCCCTGCTCAAGACGGCGCGGCCATCGCAGTTCAAGCTATATCAATCGGATACGGGCATGTTGATGGCGCGCTACCCCGTTGGAGTCGCCCAAGCGGCGTATCTTGATAGCAAGGAGCCCAATCTGGGCGGCATTTACGAAAACGTGGTGGCCCAGCAGCTGGCTGCCCAAAATCGCCAGCTTTACTACTATCAGACAAAAAAGCGCGGTGAAGTGGACTTTGTGGTCGATGGACCGGATGGGACGGCTGTTCCGATCGAGGTTAAATCGGGCTCCTATTACCACGCGCACGCTGCGCTCGGTCATGTGCTTGATACGGCTGAATATGGCGTAAGGCTCGGGATTGTTTTCTCGAGAGGCAACGTTGAGCGCAACGGAGCGGTTCTCTATTTGCCTCTATATGCGACCTGGGCCCTTTCGGATGTTTTGGGCGACTCCTGTGCCAAGGGGATTAAGCTGGAGGTCAAGCCGGTCTAGGGCCAGTCCCTTTGTCACATTCATGAGTGTGGATTTTCTCCCGTATAGAGCGCACTTGAACGCTCAAAGTGGGAGAAAATCTACGCTCGATTTATGCCGTGGGCGCGGTTCGTGCGCCCACGAACCTACAGCTGCTCGAGCATAGCGGTGCAACCGGCGAGTACATCGCGGTAGGTGGCGTCGAAATTGCCGGTGTACCAGGGATCGGCCACGTCGCCGGGGCGATCGGTCCAATCGAGCAGGCGCGAGATCTTGCCATCGGGGTCCTTCCCAAAAATTCGGTACAGGCCGCGGGCGTTCTCGTCGTCCATATAGACAATGTGGTCCCAGTCGCCATACTCCGCGCGACGCACCTGACG
>CABUGI010000127.1 GCA_902491055.1 uncultured Collinsella sp.
CCTTAATGCAATCGCCCGCAAAGACCGGCACAAAGATGCGCTCGGCGATCGCCTTGGACAACAGGCCCTCAAGCTCCTCCTGCGTCAGCGTCTCCTCGCCTTCCAGGTACTTCATCATCAGCTCATCGTCGGCCTCGGCCACCAACTCGCACAGATGGTCATGGGCTTCCTCAGCCTGGGCACGATACTCCTCGGGAATCTCCGACTCTACGGCTTCGGTGCCGTTGCAATGGCGCGCCTTCATGCGCACCAGGTCGATAATGCCGTCAAAGTCCTCGCCCTCGCCCCAGGGGAGGGTCACGGCGCCTAGGCGCGTGCCAAAGCGCTCCTGCAGCAGGTTCATTGTGGTCGTAAAGCTGGCCTCGGGACGCGACAGGCGGTTTACGAACACCGCGCGCGCCAGGCGCAGGTCCTCGGCGGCGTACCAAAGCTTAACCGTCGTCGGCTGCGGGCCGGCCTCGGCGTCGACCACAAACAGCGCCGTCTCGCAGACGCTCATCGCGGCAAAGGCGTCGCCGATAAAATCGGGGTAGCACGGGGCATCGAGCACGTTGATGCGGGCGCCCTTCCAATCGATCGGCGCGATGGTCGTCGAGATGGAGAATGAACGCTTGACCTCTTCGGGGTCATAGTCGAGCGTGGGCTTGGTGCCGTCGCGGCCGCCCAGGCGGGCGGTCTTGCCAGAAAGGTGGAGCATGGCCTCGGCGAGTGAAGTCTTGCCCACCCCGCCTTGCCCTACGAGCACCACGTTCCTTACGTTGCCGGTCTTGGGAGCACCCATGATGACCTCCTTGCAGGGCCGCGCGCATTGCGCGGCGCCAACGGGGAGAGTTCGCGGTCGATGCCGTCCCGGGAGCAGCATGGTCGGCAGCCGAGCCGACTCACCCTCCAAATGTCCTATGCCACCACCCTACCCTCACGGGCGGCTGTCCATGCATACCTTTCGGCGCACGTATGAATACAGGCGGCGAGAGGAGGGGGCGAGCTTATGAGGCGATTATTGAACCCCGCGGATGCAAAAAACCGCCGCAGATCATAAGACCTGCAGCGGTTTCACCTCAATTAATAGTTGAGTAAATACCTGAGCCTATCCCTCGATACGGCTCAAGAACTCACGGGTACGCTGCTCGCGCGGATGGTCGATGACCTGCTCGGCAGGACCTTCCTCTACAATGCGGCCGCCATCCATAAAGACCACGCGGTCGGCAACGTCGCGGGCAAACTGCATCGCGTGCGTCACGATCACCATCGTCATGTTCTGCGCAGCGAGGTCCTTAATGACACGCAGCACCTCGGCCGTCAGCTCTGGATCGAGCGCCGAGGTCGGCTCGTCAAAGAACAAGATTTCCGGGTCGAGCGCCAGGGCGCGGGCAATACTCACGCGCTGCTGCTGACCGCCCGAAAGCTCACAGGGCACCTTGTTCTCGTTACCCGTAAGCCCCATCTGTGCAATAAGCTCGTGTGCGCGGGCCTCCGCCTGCTCGCGCGGGCGCTTAAGCACGCGGATCGGTGCATCGGTGATGTTTTTCATCACGGTATAGTGCGGGAACAGATTGTAGTTCTGAAACACCAGTCCAAACCGCGAGCGCGCCTGTTTAGGCACATCGCCCCTTGCGTACACCGCGCCCGAGCCCGTATCCGTCGCGACGGCAAGGTCGCCAAACGAGAGCGAGCCACCGTCGAGCGTCTCGAGCAGCGTGGCACAGCGCAGCAGCGTGGACTTACCGCCGCCCGAAGGCCCGATAATCGCCACGACCTCGCCACGCTTTACCTCGAGCGAGATATCCTTGAGCACCTCATTGCCGCCAAACGCCTTACGCACGTTCAATATATTCATTACCGTTCCGGACACGGGAACCTCCATGTGTTTGAAAAGCACGACGGAACAGGCTAGTCGTGGTAGTAGTCAAGTTGTTTTTCGGCAGCGCCCAGCAGCATCTCGACCACAAAGTTAAAGACCCAGTAGATCAGCGCCGCAATCGCAAACGGCACCATGCTCACTTGCGAGGCAACCAGTGCCTTGGCCGTCGAGAACATCTCGCCCACACCGATGGCAAACGCCAGCGACGTGTCCTTGACCAGTGTGATAATCTCGTTGCCCATCGCCGGCAAAATGCGCTTGGCGACCTGCGGCATCACAATGTACAAAAACGTCTGCAGACGAGAGTAGCCCAGCACCTCGGCGGCCTCATATTGACCGCGCGGAATCGACTGCAGGCCCGAGCGATAGATCTCGGCAAAGTAACCGGCGTAGTTGATGATGAACGCCACGACGCACGCCGTCCACTTGGAATCGGGCGTGAGCGAAATGCCGAACACGTAGTACGGGGCAAAGTAGATGGCGAACATCTGCAGCATGAGCGGCGTACCGCGCATGACCGAAATGTAGATGCGCGCAATCCAGCGGAGCGGCGCAATTTTGCTCATGCGCATAAACGCCACGGGGATTCCCAGCGGAATCGACCCGAGCAGTGTCAGCACAAACAGCTGCAAACTGACCAAAAATCCCTGGCCAAGCATCTGCATCATGACCTGAATAGACATTACTTGAGCACCCAATTATCGAAAGATAGACCATAGCTTGAATACTTGTCGCACAGGTCCTTAACCGTGCCGTCCTCGTAGAGCGCCTTGAGCGACTCGGTCACGGCGTCGGCCGACTTGGTGTCGCCCTTCTTAAAGCCGACGGCGTAGTGCTCGCTGGACAGCGGCTCATCAAGCTGCGTATAAGCATCGGGCTTGGCGGCAAGCTGATACTGGGCAATCGAAAGATCGCAAGCCACGGCATCGACCGCGCCGCTCTCGAGCTGCATAAAGGCCGTGTTGTACTCGCCGATCGTGTCGAGCGTGGCAAACGTCGCCGCCAGATCCTTCTGGTCACCCTCAAGCACGTCCTGCGCAGCGGAATCAGTCTGGGTAATCACAGTCTTGCCGGCAAGATCGTCCCAGCCCTTGATGCCCGCATCCTTCTTGACCACCAGCACCTGCTCGTTGAGCATGTACGGCTCGGAGAACGTGTAGTCGTCCTCACGGCCCTCCATGGTAAAGCCGTTCCAGATGCAGTTGATGGCGCCCGAGTTAAGCAGCGTATCCTTGGCGTCCCAGTCGATGGCCTCGTATTTGACCTCCCAGCCCTGCTTATCGGCAACAGCCTTGGCCAGATCGAGATCAAAGCCGGTGTACTCGCCATCGTCGCCCACAAAGCCGTACGGAGGATAGGACTTATCAAAGCCCACCACGAGCTTCTTGGACTCCGCAGCGCCCTTCACGTCCTTGGCCGCGGCAGAGCCAGCAGCGGAGCCCTTGCCGGCACCACCGCCGCAACCGACAAGACCAAGGCCAAGCACCGTGGCGAGCGAGCCGGCTAGACCAACAAACTGACGACGAGACATATCGGTATTCATGGTATTCCCCCTTGATGGCACTTTAGTTAGATAAAGTGAGTCATGTAACGTTCAGAATCATACACTTTAGTGAGATGGAGTACAAGGGAGGGTTTGCCCGGCGCGGGCGGGGAGCGGCGCGTAATTAAGTTTCCTGCTCTACAGTCCTGCGCAAGACGGAAAGCACATTAAGTGCTTTCC
>CABUGI010000128.1 GCA_902491055.1 uncultured Collinsella sp.
CGAGATAGCCCTCCTGGTCGAAATGCATGATCTCGATCTTCTCGGTTTCCTTCATTTGTCTCTCCTTTCTGGGGTTGTTTCCACATCCCCCATGCCAACGGGCATCAAAACCCGCTTACATTCCGTAACACTCGGCCGCTTTGGCCTTAAGCGCATTGACTGACTCTTCGTAGCCCTCTGCCTTGACCTCCATTTGCTTGGAGACGGCATCGAGATACGGGTGAACGTCCCATGACTTCAGACGCTCGGCGATTATTGCCGCAATCGTCTGGAAGAACACGAGATTGGGAATTGCACTGAGCAGCGGAGCCACCTGAGGCACCACAACCTCGTGAGCCCCACCCTTGGGATGGGCCGTGAGCAGCACCGTTTTTGCCGTAACGTTCGATAGCGCATCGGCGATATTCGCAAGACGCTCCGACCCCTGCGAATCGTCGACAATAAACACCAGGTAGCCCGGAACAATCTGCATCTCGGGACCGTGGACGAACTCCTCGCCTTCGTGATGCATGGCAGGAATCTTGATGGTCTCGCTCAGCTTGAGCGCCGCCTCCTCGGCAACGCCGTAGTTGGGGCCGTTGCCGACGACCATGGCGGGCATGTGCTCAGAAAGCTCGAGCATGTGGTCTTGGACATATTCCTCGGCGGTCTTGCACATCACGGCATTGGCATGGATAGCCTCGCGCAGGTCGTCAAGACGCTGGGCAACGCCCTTGGCGTCAATCGTTCCGCACGCCTGACCGCCGTAAATACCAAAGAGCACCAGATACTCAACGAGAACCTCAACGCCCAGAGTCACAAAGTCCACCGACTCGACGCCCACACCGTAGTCAAGAACGATGTCAGCGTGCTCCTTGATGGGCGCCTCAACGTTTGCCGTGAGCGCAACTGCAGCCATATCGTGTGCGCGCATGTAATCAAGCGCCGCAATCGTATTGGTCGAATAGCCACTCTGCGAGACGGCGATGTTGAGCGCATGCCGCGGATAGGTGTGTTCAAAATCGACGAAGGCCTCGGGCGTCACAACGGACACCTGCATCTGCAGCGCATCTTGCAGGTAATCGCGGGTGCAATCGGCGGCATGGCGCGACGAACCCGAAGCAACGATGCGCAGTGCGTCAAAAGAACCGGACTGGAAAATATCAACGAGCTGCGCTACCAGCTCAGACGAACGCTCGAGGTTCTCCCCCATGCGCACATGGGCAAGCTGAACGTAATCGAGCATCTTCATCGTCTCACCTCATAACAAATCATTAGTATTTGATACCAATCACAGTTACAGGTTACGGCTTTTTGATACCTCTTTGTCGATTAATTTATCCCCATCGGCGAACGGTCGATTTTGAGCCCTGTAAGGTTGTATATACAGTCTGCTCAACGAATCAAAATTCCGTCAACTTTTCAGCCCGTTATGCAAAAAACCAGCTAGTACGTATAGGTATATCCACCCGCATCACCGCGGTTAAACGACTTGACGTACTCGATCGCCTGGCCGCTCGCATCGAAGCTCACGCACTCAAGCGTCAAGGCAAGATCGCCCTGCTCCAGTCCAAGCAGGCCGGCATCTCGCGCGCCCAGTGCCTCGATATCGAGCTTCTCCTGCGCCATGACCGGCTTTCGGCCCAGCATCTCATAGGTCTCGTACAAACTGAAGACCGACACGTCAATATCTTCGATGGTTGGGAACAGCAGGCAGGGAATCAGCGCCGTCTCAATCGATACGGGGCTACCGTTTATGCAGTTCAGGCGTCGAACGGAATAGAGCAGGTCGTCCTCGGCGATGCCAAACAGGTCGGCGTAATATGGCCCCGCATAACGCTTGGAACGCGCGAGAATACGGACGGACGGCTCGCCGCCCGAAGCACGGACCGATTCACGGAAACCGACCGTGCGTTCAAAAAAAGCAGGTACTTTCTGCGCCACAAAGGCACCTTTTCCCCGAACACGGCGAATCTGCCCGCGCCGAACCAGCTCATCGACAGCGCTTCGGATGGTCAAGCGTGTCGTACCAAATTCCTCGGCAAGGTCTTTTTCGGACGGAACCATGGAACCCATGGGATATATACCGCGCTCGATACGTTCCTCGATGCGGCGTCGAATGCGCATATAAACCGGGGTGGCATCTACTGTTTCAGCCATTGTTCACCTGCCACGCTCCTCATGCCGTTCTCTTCGCCGTTATCGGCAAAGCGGAACTTTGTGGGCAAAATCACCGATTTGCAATGCTCCACAAAACGCATGTCCTTATCAAATTCGATCGTGCTCTCATAGAACACCGGCGTCCCCTCTTTTTGCCGGAGCAGCTCGGCCTCTTCGGCGTTCAAACGCGAGATGGAGATATGCTCACGTCCATGCTCAACACGCACGCTACCTTCTTTGAGCAAGACATCGTAAAGGCTCTCACACTCAAAATCGTGCTCGGGAAGCGATGGGCACAGGGACAGGTTAACGTGAGCGGTCTCGATTGACGCCGGCTCGCCCTCAATAAGTCGAACGCGCTGCATGCGGAGCAAGGGAGCGCCTACAGCCACCCCAAGCTTGTCGGCAAGCGCCTCATCCGCCTCGATGGTCCCGGTGGAAACCAGACGAGAAGAGGGGTGCAGGCCGGCAGTCCGCACAGCATCGGAAAAATTATACGTTTCCTGGAAGATGTTCAGCGGCTTGGGAGGACACACATACGTGCCCGATCCGCGACGGCTCTCGAGCGTTCCACACGAGATAAGCCGCGTGATACCGGCACGCAACGCCGTACGCGAAACGCCAATCTCTTCGCACAGCACGCGCTCGGCCGGCAGGCGATCGCCGCCGGCAAGCTGATGGTGCTGGATATACCAAAGAATTCCCTCAACAGCACGATCTTTGGGGGGAATTGCATAAGATTCGCCTGCCATTGCACAGACTCCTCATTCAGAAACGTATGCCGCCAAAATTAGGCCAGCCCTCCCATGGCATCAAATTCTGCCTTGATCTTCTCGGCGACATTCCGATACGACTTATATAGACTTGAATCGCGTTTGACCTCGTCGGTCATAACGGGAATCTCTAATTTGGAAACCTCGTCTTTTCCCGTCTGAACCGCCACAACAACGCCCATACCAAGACACATATTACGCTTGGCAGCATTTATTTTTGCTGCCTTGGCAGGATTTGCCAGGATACGCTGGGCAAATTCCTGTTTAGAGACCGCTTCTTCGGCCTCCGGATCGCCCGCCTCGGCCACTTCGCACTGCAACACGTCCGCATAGTCAAAAATCTTCGGCTCACCGCCGCGCTGATGCACGGCCCACTTGCGGCGCGTGGCATCCTGGTAGATAGCCGGCAAAAATGTAAACCGCGGCGGGTCCAAAATCGTATCCGTGATGGTAAACACATCGGAATCAAAGGCATCCTGCGGGTTTTTCTTCTTGAACAGCCCCATATCAGCCTCCCGTACTAGCATTAAACAACTCATGCTGAATATAGCACCAATTTCAAGCCACTGCTTTATCGCATCGGTGCGTGGCGTCTATGGCTCGCCCAGCGGAAGAGTTCACGGACGAGGGCCGGGGTGCCTGCCTTGTTTTGAGAAGTGG
>CABUGI010000129.1 GCA_902491055.1 uncultured Collinsella sp.
CGCAGGATTCTTACGCTGCATCTTCGCAAGGCCCCTATGGCAACGCAGCTCCGGATCCGTTTGATTACACGCTGCAGGATTCTTATGCTGCCTCGACGCCGAATCCCTATGACAACCTGCCGCAGAATCCCATTCCGCAGCCTCAGCAGACGACGTATATGCCTCGCACGGCGCAGCCTCGCTACGAGTCGCGCGAGCCGTATCGCGAGTACCCCAAGTCGATTCCGCAATATAGCGAAGACGAGGAGAAGAGGCCGTCGCGTTCGTCGAGCGTGATCAAGAAGATCCTCATCGTGCTGGCGATTTTCTTTGCGCTGTCGGTTGTGTTTGCCATCGTGTCGGGCATGCTCAACAAGCGGGGGAGCTCAACGGCCGATACCGCTGCCGAGCAAACCGAGTCCGCCTCGTCTAGCACCGTCGATCTGGGCGATATCCCGGGGCAGTATTGGTCCAACGCCAAGAAGCTTCTCAAGTCGCGCGGCGCCGATCTTTCGAATGCCGTGGTCCTGACTGATGATGGCTCAACGCCCGTCGTCGATGCCAACTGGGTCGTTACTTCTGCCTACTATAACGACAGCGGCAACCTCGAAATTCAGCTCACGCACAAGGACGGCTCGTCGGGCAACGCGTCCGGCGACCAGGGCGGCGCGGACAGCTCGAGTTCCAATACGCTGGAGGACTTGAGCAACAAGGCGCAGGAGTTGGGAGACAAGGCGCAAGAGCTGGGCGACACGGCACAAAACCTGGGCGATACCGCGCAGAACTTGGGCGGCTTGGCGACGGATGCCTGGAACGCCCTGCAAAACGGCATCTCGGGCGCGCAGGGAAACTAGCGGACGAGCGGAGCGGGGCTACAGCTGCTCTGCTGGACGGTCGGGCGAGCTAAAGCCCGAATCAAACGTGACGACGCATGAGGCATCGGGTCGGCGCTCGTGCACGATGCGCGTGACGAGCTCCAGCAGCTCCTCGTCGGATATGTCAAAGCCGTCGGGACGCACCAGGTCAAACGAAACGAACCCGTCGTGCTCGTGCAGGTCGTGGATGGAGAGCGCGGGATCGATCTGCATGACGCCGCGCTTGACCCAGCTGCGCAGGTCGTCGCTGGTGGTGGCGATGGGGTCGCAGTGCAGCGTGATATCGATGCCCATCTGGCGCTTGATGTCGTGCTCGATGGTGTCCAGAATCTCGTGGTGCTCAAACGCGTCGCCCTCGCCGGGCATCTCCACGTGGGCGCTGGCAAACTGACGACCGGGGCCGTAGTCGTGCACCATGAGGTCGTGTGTGCCCAAGACCTGCGGATAGGACATGATCTTGTCGCGGATTGCCTGGACGAGCTTGGGGTCGGGCGCTTGCCCCAGCAACGGGCTGATGGCGTCGCGCACCAGGCCCAGACCGCTGATGCAGATGAAGATGCCCACACCCAGGCCTGCCCAGCCATCGAGGTCAAAGCCGGTCGTCTGCGAAATAAGCGCCGCCACCAAGACCGAGCCCGAGGTGATGACGTCGTTTTTGGAGTCCTGTGCTGTGGCGATGAGCGTCTCCGAGTCGATGCGGTCGCCCAGCGTGCGGTTGAACGCGGCCATCCAGAGCTTTACGAGCATGGACGTAGCCAGTGCCGCAAGGGAAATGAACGTGTAAGCGGTGGGGGAAGGCTTGATGATCTTGGTGACCGACTCGAGGATCAGGTTGATGCCGACGGCGCAGACCAGGACGGCGACGAACAGGCCGGCTAGGTACTCATAGCGGCCGTGACCATAGGGGTGGCCTTCGTCTGCCGGGCGGCTGGCAAGGCGGAACCCGAGCAGGCTCACGATGTTGCTCGAGGCATCGGAGAGGTTGTTGAAAGCGTCGGCGATGAGGGAGACGGAGCCGGCGAGCAGGCCCGCGATGCCCTTGGCCAGGCACAGGGTGATGTTGAGGCCAATGCAGATGAGGCTTGCGGCAAAGCCCGCGTTGGTGCGGCAAGATGCATCGACCGGCTCGCCCTCGCTGCCGGGAACAAGCGTATGTACCAGCCGATTTACAAATAGCATAGCGGTCGTCCTCACAATCATGTTTAAGGGGATAGTGTAGCTCGTGCGGGGGCGCCGTTCACCGATGCTCAGAAAATGCAGCAATAGTCTGCCGGTGCTAACGAGCGAGCCTTCTCGTCTGCCTGGGTGGTCCATTTTGGGCCACATGGGTATGGGCATGTGCCTGCTTGCTCGACATACTTAATGTCGACAGCCCCTGTGCAAAGGAGGACGTTTCCATGGACGAGATGTTTGCCATTAAATGTCAAAACTGCGGCGGCCCTATGTACTCGCACCAAGCTAAGCGCAGCTTTGAGTGCGCTTATTGCGGCACGGTCGTTCCGTGGCAGGCTGATGCGGGGGAGCCCAAGAGCGCTTTGGGTATTCGCCATACGCCGTTGACGGTGGTGGATGGACTGCTCAAACTCACGCATGTGTCGCAACTCGAGCGCCCGCAGGACCCGGACTGGTATTTCTTCAATGCGCACTGGCGCAATCAGTCGGTCCTGGAACATCTGCTGTGGGAGGATCGCGGCACGGCGCAGGAGTTCCAAGAGGCCACGCATGTGAGCATTCCTTGCCCCTTCTGCGGAGCGTCCTTTGAGGGCGAGTCAACGCAGCGTGTGTTTGAGTGCCCGTCCTGCGGCAATAAGATCGGCATTGCGGACCTGCTCAAGCCGGGGACGTTTAGCAAGCGCCTGACCATGGGCGTTGGTGCGGAGTATGTGCCCGAGCAGGGTATTCCCTGCGAAATCTCGCCGCAGCAGGCACGTGCCAACGCGCTGCAGCTGGTGCGCCAGTATCCGGATGCCTTTGCCGGGCACGACATGGAAGACGCGATCCAAAACGACATGATGCTCTTCTATTTCCCCATGGCGCTGGCGGACTTGCGCATGATGGCGAGCTTCCCGGGCAAGGGCCTGAGCAAGGAGGCCTTGGTGTACTACGAGGTGCTCGACTGGGCATACCCCAGGGCAAACTACCTGGACGTTCGCCTCATGGGCATTTTGGAGCCGTGGGACTTTGCCAAGGTCGGTCCGTTCGATCCCGCCATGCAGGAAGGTGACTTTCGCGTTGTCTCAGTCGATGCGTCTACCAAGGACCAGGTGGTCATTGATAAGTTGGCGCTCGACGTTGCGGGCAACGACGCCGAGGCTGTACTGGGGCTCAATAAAAAGAGCATTCGCATGTGGGCGCGCAAGGCCCGCAAACATAAGGACGGCCTGGTGATGGTGCCGGTCTACTTTGTCGATCGTCCGGCGACAGACGGCCGCGATGGCGAGCAGGTGCGCATTGCCGTAAACGGCCAGACGGGCCGCGCGGCCGCGGTGGTGTTTAGCGACAAGCGCGAAACGCATATCGTGGCGCCGCTCAGCCCGAGCCTGCATCTGTCCGGTGAGAGCACCGTGCACGCCACGCCCGTCGAGGTCAAATACGTTAAATCGCCCTTCCTGTACCGGTAGTGTCGAGAAAGTTGGTGTAAGGGCCCTTGCGGCCCCTGTGTCCGATATCC
>CABUGI010000130.1 GCA_902491055.1 uncultured Collinsella sp.
AGATATGTATACGCATGCGCGGGCGGCACGCCGCTCGGCGCTCACACCCCGTGCACGCGCAGAAAGCACCTGCATGGGGTCATCGACTGTATGGTCGAGGTTTGGATTTCACCTGTAACCTTTCTCTTGACCCTCATTAACCGCAGTAACTATAGCATCAGCATCGCGCTGCGGCACCGAATTTATGCGCTGCACATTGCAGGCATACCAAACGCTGACGTATCCGTGACATAGAGCCGGATGAGCACAGTGGGACAAAGCGATTAAGACCGCCCTAAACGACCAGTCGTTTAAGCACGTCCCCGATGACTACTCTGTGGTGTCGTCGTCCTCGGGGAGTTGGGGGAACACGGCGTTTTTGGGCATGGAAACCTTGGTGAGCGAGGTGAGCTTTTTGCTCAATGCCGTGTCTGTCTTGACCAGCTCGCTGAGCGTCACGATCTTGTAGCCGTCGGCGACAAGACCATCGATAATCTGCGGCAGCGCCTCGAGCGTCTGCTCGGCGCATTCATCGCTATCGGTGAGCAGCACAATATTGCCCGGCGTCATCGAGTCGAGCACGGTCGATACTTGCTCGTCGGCGCCGTTGAGCAGCCAGTCGCCCGAATCGATATTCCACGAAACCACGGCGGACACCAGGTCCATCGAGTCAATCCAGTTTTGCTCGTCAAACGCGGCGTAGGGGGCACGCAGCAACATCGTCTCGACGCCGGTCGCCGACTTAATCGCTTCGGTGCCCTTTGTGATCTGCTTGCGCACCGTCTCGCGATCCTCGCCCTTGAGCGAATCATCGCTGTAGCTGTTGGAGCCGACCTCGCACCCGGCATCGACAATCGCTTTGGCAGTAGCGGGCGAGGCTTCCGCGGCATCGCCCGAAAGGAAGAACGTCGCCGTGACGCCCTTTTCCTTGAGCACCTGCAAGATCTGCTTGGTCGCGCCGCTCGGACCCTCGTCAAATGTCAGGGCCACGTACTTTTCGTTGCCCTTGGGCGCTACGCTTGCGCACTCGACTACGCAGTCGGTGACGGGCACGACCTCGCCGCGGTCCTGCGTCTTGCCCGACTGCTCGCCGACCCATACCTCGGAGCGGCCCTGAACGCCCCAGGTTTTGACATACTCAATGGCACCTGTGCCCTCGACCTTAAGCTTTGGCTCGATAGTCGTGGCCTGGACCTCGTGCTTTTCGTACACGTTGCGGCCGTCCTTGACCGTCACCTTCTCGCCACCCGTAAGCTCGCGACTATCCCATTTGCCTTGCTTCACGCGCTTGCCGTCGACCTTCACCGACAGCTTTTCGCCGCCATGGCGCTTGAGCACGCTATCGTCGACGGCCAGCAGATCGCCGGCGTCGTACGTTTCGGTCAGGCTTTGATCGTCGATGAGATTCTGCAACGTAGAGCCCACGCGCACCGCGGTCTTTTGCCCGTTGAGTTCCACGTCCACGCTGCGGTTGACGTAGCCCACGACGGCAGCGATAAACAGCACGAGCGCGCAACCCACGGCGATGAGCGCATAGGGCAGACGGGACGGTCGGCGCGGCGAGCGCCCGTTGCCGATGCGCGCGCTGCGATCGCTAAACCCACGGCTATGGTTGAGGTACATCGCGCCGGGCTTACGGCGACGTCGACGCTGACCGCCGGGCAGCTGCCCCAGGTCGCGGCGCGCCGTCGGACGCGCACCCGAGCGCCCGTTTAAGTTAGATCCGTTTTGGCGCATATGCCCTCCCCCATAAACACAGCGAGCCGGAGCAACATGTCTCCGGCTCGCCTCCCATCATTTGGTACGTCGCTATTTGCTAGCTTTTGACGAGCCCCCGCTCGCCTTTTGATATTCGTCCTTAAAGGCCTTGAACATACCGCGCGTTTTGCCGAGCTGCTTGCCCAGTGCGCGGCTGCCCTTGTCCACGGCGACCGATCCCTTGTCATCGAGCACCTTGGCGCCCTTCTTGACCTTATCGCCCACCACGACACTGGCCTCGGCAGCCTTGGCGGCCGCGCCGCCCGAATACCCGAGCGACTTGACCTCGTCCGAGACAATCATCGCGCCGTTCTCGTAGCCGCGCAGCATCGTCGGCGGCACCTGCGTGTCGCCCACCAACATGCTCGATGCGGCGCTGGCAGTCACATAGAACGTCTGTACAATGCCCGAACGCGGCTTGAACTCAACGTCCGAGCAGTAGCCCACGACATCGCCCGATTCCGTGCGCACGTCCATACCGACCCAGATGATGCAATCGTCCAGGTTGATATCGAGGCGCTTGGCCGCGGCGGCATCGTAGGTGCCCTTGACGTCGTCGACCGCGACAGCGCCCTCGTAGACGCCGATGGCATCGAGCGCCACAAACCGGTCGGGGCGCTCGATCATACCCGCGATATCGGACTGGCGGACCATAAAGCCCACCACGCGCGTGCCGCCCGGGGTAAAGACGGGAAAGTGAATCTTGCCGAGCTTTTTGGGGCTGCGCGGCGTGCCGTCCTTTTTGGTGCGCTTGTCTTCGGCAGGCTTACGATAAACCTTGACGCCGACAAAATCCCCTGCGCGCATTATGCCTCGGTCGAGGGCTCCGTGGCCTCGGTGCCGGCCTCGGTGACGTTCTCGACCACGACGTCGGCAGCGGGCGTCACGTTGCCGCCCGAGATGGCGTCGTTGAGCTGCTCGCGAAGCTGATCCATGCGCTCGCGGGCCAGGTCGACCTTGGCGCGCAGGTCATCGGTCTTGGCATCGACCATCGGACCAAAGTCGCTGACCGCGGCACGAGCCTCCTCGGCACTGTGCTCGTAGGTGTCACGCATGTTGTCCCAGGCATCGTTGGCGATATCGGCGGCCATGGCGCGGGTCTCGGCACCCGAGCGCGGGGCCAGGGCAACGCCGATGATAGCGCCGGCGGCAGCACCAAAGAGCGCACCGGAGACAAAGCTGAAAGTCTTTCCCATGATCATTCCTCTCCTGCGGGCACCTCGATGCCCACCGTTTGAATGCTGTCCATTATACCCGCAGCGCAACACTTGCCGTCGCGCTCATCTGCGTACGGTAAAAGCGCAGGAATATGATGGTGATAAGCGAGCGAACCTACTCCTGCGGCATGGCAGGCATGGCCACCGTGGCGGCCGGGTTCTCGCCGGCGCCATCGACCAGCGGCAGGTTGCCCTCGTGCGCCGAGCCGGACGGAGCCGTTGCCGCACCGCCAAAGACGGCCGCGGGGGCCTCGTGGTTCTCGGCGACCGCGCCCTCGGTATCGATTGGCATCTGCGGCTCGTCGTCAAAGCTCGGGACGCCTTGGGGCTCCGCAGACTCGGGCTCAACGGGCGCCTCGGCAACGGGCTCAGTGTCGGCGTCGGCAGGAGCGTCGCCCTCGGGCACATCCTCGGCCACGTCCTCGCCGTTCGCAGCGGCAACGGCCTCGTGCGGGTCCTTGCCCTCGGCCTCGGCACGCATGCCCAGCACCAGGTTGCGCAGGCCCGCGA
>CABUGI010000131.1 GCA_902491055.1 uncultured Collinsella sp.
GACGCGGCATCTACTACAATGGAGCACTAGCTTTTCGCTATTCGGTGAAGGAGGGGCTGCGTCTCTGCCGCTCCGAGTTTGCGAAAACATGCGGGAAAGAACCCGCATTTCTGTCGTATTTAGGTAAGGAGTGACTCACGTGACAACGATGGAGCGTCGTCCGGATTCCCGTGGCAAGGTTCGTGATATTTACGATGCCGGTGAAAACCTGCTGATGGTCGCCACCGACCGCATTTCTGCGTTCGACTTCATTCTTCCCGACGAGATTCCGTTTAAGGGAGAGGTACTCAATCGCATCTCGGCATTCTGGTTCGATAAGTTTGCCGACATCGTCCCCAACCATCTCGTTTCCATCGACCCGGCGGATTTCCCCGAGGAGTTTGCTGAGTATCGTGACTACCTCGCTGGCCGCGCCATGCTGGTTAAGAAGGCCCAGACGATTCCTATCGAGTGCATCGTCCGCGGCTATCTGACCGGTTCGGGCAAGAAGACCTACGACGAGAACGGCACCGTCTGCGGCATCCAGCTGCCTGAGGGCCTGACCGAGGCTTCCAAGCTTCCTGAGCCGCTGTTCACGCCGTCCACGAAGGCCGAGATCGGTGACCACGACGAGAACATCTCGTTTGAGCGTTGCTGCGAGATCGTGGGCGAGGACATCGCCACGCAGATTCGTGACCTTTCCCTCAAGATCTACAAGGCTGCCGCCGAGTACGCCGCGACCCGTGGCATCATCATTGCCGACACCAAGTTCGAGTTTGGTGTTATTGATGGCAAGGTCACGCTGATCGACGAGTGCCTCACGCCCGACTCCAGCCGTTTCTGGCCTGCTGCCAGCTACGAGGAGGGCAAGATCCAGCCTAGCTACGACAAGCAATTCGTCCGCAATTGGCTCAAGGCCAACTGGGATATGACGGGGGAGACCCCGCACCTGCCCGCCGAGGTCATCGATGGCACGTCCGAGCGCTATCGCGAGGCCTTCCAGATCATCACGGGCTCCCAGTTCACAAGCATGAAGGAGAACGCATAAGTGAGTACCCGTAGCGCCACGAACAAGCGCACGCAATCCCACGAAGTTACCGGGGTTGCGCGCAAGTCTGCCGCATCTGCTAAGCCCGCCCGCCAAGCAGCGAGCTCCGTTCGCGTCGTGCCGGCTTCGTCTAAGGCACGCCGCAAAGAGCTCGAGAAGGGCGAGAACCTCGAGGGCCTCTCTAAAGAGGAGAAGCGCGCCCGCAAGGCCAAGCAGCGCGCCAAGGAGGACCGCATCTATACGGTGTCGAATATCCTCCTCAAGCAGGACGAGGACTACACCAAGCGCCGTCGCATCTGGTGGATTGTGCTCGCCATTGGCATGGTGCTCGTCGTGGCAATTTGGGCCTCGCTGTACTTCGCTCCCGCTGGCATGGTGTCCAGCCCTGTCCAGATGGTCGGCATCGTTTTGTCCTATGTCATCATCCTAGGTGACTTTATCTACGACTTCGCTCGTATTCGTCCCTTGCGCAACATGTACCGCGCGCAGGCCGAGGGCATGTCCGAGAACAAGCTCAACGCTCTTATTGAGCGCGCGGCTGCCGAGGAGGACCAGAAGGACTCCAAGAAGAAGTAGCGTTTGCATACATACTTATCGCTAAGATATAAGGCGCGTCGTTTTTGCGGCGCGCCTTTTTACTGTTCTATAGATAGATGGAGTGGCACATGATTCGAGCTGCCCTGACGGTCGAAGAGGCTCTGGAGGGCATGAAGGCCCTGGAGCCCAAGATTAAAAACTACGCGCGCCTGGTCGTCCGCAAGGGCGTAAACGTCAAGCCCGGCCAGGAGGTCGTCGTTCAGTCTCCGGTCGAGTGCGCGCCGTTTGCGCGCGTGGTGGTCGCGGAGGCCTATGCTGCCGCCGCCGGCCACGTGACGGTCATTTGGGCCGATGATGCCGTGACGAGGCTCACGTACGAGCATGTCGAGAAAAGCTATTTTGAGCAGACACCCGAGTGGAAGCGCATGCAGCTGGATTCCTTGGCCCAGGATGGTGCCTGCTTTGTCTTTATCGAAGGTGCGGATCCTGCGGCCCTCAAGGGCATCGATCCAGCCAAGCCGGCCGCGGCATCAAAGGCGAGGAATACGCAGTGCAAAGTTTTCCGCCGTGGACTGGATTACAACATCAATCCGTGGTGCATCGCCGGCGCTCCGGTCGTGGCTTGGGCGCACGAGGTGTTCCCAGGAGACGCCGATGAGGTTGCAATCTATAAACTGTGGAATGCGATTCTGCACACCGCGCGCGCCGATGGCCAGGACCCGGAGAGCGACTGGGAACTCCATGACGCCGCATTCGAAAAGAACCTGCGTTTCCTGAACGACAATCGTTTCGACTACTTGCATTACACCGCGGCAAATGGAACCGATCTGACGATTGGCATGACGAAGGGTCACGAGTGGGCCGGCGGCAAGGGCAAGACGCCCGATGGACACCCCTTCTTCCCCAACATTCCCACCGAGGAAGTCTTCACCTCGCCCGATCGCATGCGCGCCGACGGTATCGTGTACTCGGCCATGCCGCTCATCCACCACGGCAATAAAGTCGAAGATTTTTGGATTAAGTTCGAGGGCGGCCGCGTGGTGGACTACGACGCCCGCGTGGGCAAGGCAACGCTTGCGAGCATTATTGACACCGATGAAGGTGCCGCTCATCTGGGCGAGGTCGCGCTCATTTCCAAGAACACTCCGATCCGCGAAAGCGGCGTTCTGTTCTATGACACGCTCTATGACGAGAACGCTAGCTGCCATCTCGCGCTAGGTGTCGGTTTCCCCGAATGCATCGAGGGTGGGTATGACATGTCCAAGGAGGAGCTCCTGGAGCATGGCGTTAACGTCTCGAGCACGCACGTCGATTTTATGATCGGCACGGACGACATCGATATTACGGGCATTACGCCTGATGGACGTGAAGTTGTGATTTTCCAGAACGGCCAATGGAGTTGGGAATAGTCCCAGACCGTGGTACAATGCCACCCGCGGGCCGTTAGCTCAGCTGGCAGAGCAGGGGACTTTTAATCCCAAGGTCCAGGGTTCGAACCCCTGACGGCCCACCCAAAGATTGTTGAGACGGTCAACTTCGGTTGGCCGTCTTTTTTGTCGCCCTTTCATGGGTTCGAACCCGTATCTATCTATATATAAGAACGCTTGGCGAACAAAACCCGCCTTTTACCGATGGGAAACAAATAGCTGATGCCTTTGGAGTAAAGTAGCGCTCCAGAGATGACCGATGTCTCAATACTCGTAAAACAGCTGGTCATCGCCAATATCAGAAGCCAATGCTTCAGTTTTAACCTCAGTGACGCGACTGAGGGATCTATTCATTTGTGAACAAAATATGGAGTGCGCGATTCCCGCCCCCGGCGCCCCTCCGGTCTGGCAATATATCTCCTTGCCGCGCGGC
>CABUGI010000132.1 GCA_902491055.1 uncultured Collinsella sp.
TGGGCTTGTCGTAGACCGGCAGCAGCTGCTTGGAGGTCACGAGCGTGAGCGGGTACAGGCGCGTGCCGGACCCGCCGGCGAGGATGATGCCTTTCATTAGCTATAACCTTTCTTTTCTAGCGCCCCTGCGGCCGGCGCGATTTCCTAGGAGACGGGCGCAGCAATCGAATCCAAAAGCGGCAAATTCCCGGATATTCCCCTCGTGCAGAAGCTGGCGGGAGACGGACTTAACGAGCCTTCCACCTTCCCCGACCTCGGAGTTGCAGGGAACGATCTCCTTGTTCGACTGGAGGAAGTGGCCGATTGCGTAGTTGCGGCGATACTGCTCGGCTGGAGTGAGGTTATGGGAATGATAGACACGAGCATCCGCGGCATATGCAACTGAATATCCGGCATTGAGTGCTTTCGCAGCCATCAGCATGTCCTCGCTCATATCCGTCTTTCCGAAACCGCCGAGCTCGATATACACGCTGCGGCGATACGCCGAGCACACGTCGGTGGCGAAATACGCCTTAATTCCCATGGTCGCGACATCAACCTTGGTTCGTATGTTGGATTCAGGCCCGTAATTAAACTCACGGACAAGCTGTTCAAACCTCCGCGCGTCGTCCTTGGGAAGCTGACGCCCGGATGAAACCGCTACGCGGTCATCGGAAAGAATGGGGGCAATAAGGTTCTCGATGTAGAAATCGTCAGCAGGTATGGCGTCCTGCGTCATGAAGCAAACGATATCTCCAGAGGACTCTCTGAGCGCCATATCGCGAGTGAGGCCGTGGTTGAATTCGGAGCGCTCGATACTGATCAAGCGAACCAGCTCGAACATCTTGACGATATCGACCGTACGGTCAGAAGAGCTCGAATCGACGACAATAACCTCATCGGGAAGACGGGTCTGGCGATATATGCGATTGAGCAGCCCCTCGATATCGCTCTCGGCGTCCAGGGTCGGAATGACAAGGGAAACCTTCGTCATCGCCCGGTCCTCCTTTTTCCAAACATGGCACCGAAGGTGCTCGTGAAACATTTCCAGTCCATTCGGAAGCAACGGTTCCGCACATAACGGAGCTCGATCTTCTGTCGCAAGCCGCTTTCAAATGTCGCGGCGTTGCGGTCGGTGGCCTGCCACAGGCCCGTAATGCCCGGGGTGACGCTCAGTAGCTCCTCCTTCTCCTCGTCGGTGAAGTGCTGTTCCAGCTCGTCGCGCGTGATGGGGCGCGGACCGATGACCGACAGATCGCCCTTGAGCACGTTGAGGAACTGCGGCACCTCGTCGATGGAGCACTTGCGGATGAACTTGCCCACCTTTGTGATGCGTGGGTCGTTATCGACCTTGCGCTCCACCTCCCACTGGTGCAGCTGCTCGGGGCTCAGGTACTTCTGCACATCACCTGCATCAGAGACCATGCTGCGAAGCTTAAGCACGCGAATCACCTGGCCTCCCCTGCCCACGCGCTCCTGCGTGTAGACTGGGCAGCCCGGGGACTCCACGCAGATCGCGGCGCAGACACAGGCCATGGGAATCGCCAGCACTGCGGCACACCCGGCGCTGAAGGCTATATCGAACGTTCTCTTGCATATGCGGTAGAAGAGGGTCCCGGTAGGTTTCCTAGGCATGGGCTAGCACCCCGCCAACGGAAAAGTCTCGGGAAATGCCTCTAGCAGGCACCCCCCCCCCGTTATCATTTCGACGACCGTGAGCGCCACGATCTTCAGGTCAGTGGCCACACCGCGCTTCGCGATATACTCCAAATCGCGGCGGACCATGCCGTCAAAGTCGGTGTCGTTGCGGTCCGTAACCTGCCACCAGCCGGTAATCCCGGGCTTCACGGCCAGGCGCTGCAGGTCGTACTCGGTGTACTGCGCCACCTCATTCGGCAGCGGCGGGCGCGGACCTACCACTGACATCTGACCCAGAAAGACGTTCAGGAACTGAGGAAACTCGTCGATGGAGTGCTTGCGGATGAACTTGCCGATCTTGGTGACGCGCGGGTCGTCCCTCATCTTGAACATGGCACCGGCGATCTCGTTCTGCTCCTTGAGCTCGGCCAGACGCTCGTCGGCGTCCTTGTACATAGAGCGGAATTTCCACATGCGAAAGGTGGTCAGGCTGCCGTCGGGGCGGGTTTGGCCCACGCGGATCTGGCTGTAGAAGGGGCTACCCTCGCTCTCCAGGCGGATGGCCGCGGCGAGCATCAGGCTCGGTACGGCGATAACGGCCAGCACGCAGCCACTAAACGCGATGTCGAAGGCGCGCTTGGCGGCACGGTAGGTCAGGCGCGAGCGGTCCCAGTCCATGATGGATTGCATGGCCCTATAGCGGCCGGCGCCCTCACGCCGGTCCATGGCCTGGGCAATCAGCGACGCCCCCACGGGCGCATTGCTCTCTGTTACTTCTTTAGCAGACACAGACAAACTTACATCCCCGTTCCCCGGGGATTCCCCAATCGGTAAATTCAAAAATGCGAACGAATAGCTGGTGTAACGTCTCCCTTACGTTTTGATGGGAACGTCGAGCGGAAGCACTTCCCTAAAACTGGAATCGCCTTCGCCTACGTCCACCAGGCACCAGCGCTTGCGACGGTCGATCTTGTGCACGCGGGCCTCTTGCCCCACCAAGGGGCCCTGCTCTATGTGCAACACGCCGTCTTCTATGCGAGCTACGCTATTGCGCACCACGCCGTCGTCGTCCAGTACGCTGCGGTACCAGTCCTGCGCATCGTCCGGCATGGGCATGTACGCCCGCTCCCTACTGCCGGCGATGCGACAGCCAAAGCTCAACTGGGCCAAAGCCCTATCGAGCGCGGCGGCATCGTGCGTAGCGACGAAGAAATATTCCTTGTATATGGGTTTGGTTTGGAGCGACCAGGCGCCGTCCCGCTTAAACCAGAACTCCTTTTGCATCACAAAAGCGTCCTGCATCAGCTCGTGCGGGATAATGCGGCGGACCTTTTCGCAGGTCTCTCGCTCTTTTCCATGAGGGGTGTGGACCAGATACCAGCGGACGCGGCCGTGCTGGCTGTTGGTGGTGGCGCCGTTAAATGCGCCGGGCAGCTGCTCTTGGCGCCGTGCCGTCTGCTCCATGTTCTCGCCCCCCTCTTTTGGCTTTGCGATGCACGCAAATGCAGGGGCGTTTAGAACAGGCTTCTCGCTCGCAGCTAGGCGCAGTCGCAAAAGTACAGGTTTTTGTATCTTTCGATAGATGACATTATACGAGCAATTAATCAGCGTTTGCCCAGATTACGCAAAATGTACGATCGCGTCGGAAATGTTGGTGTAAGCGCGCCGACGGCTGACCGCCAAACGCAAG
>CABUGI010000133.1 GCA_902491055.1 uncultured Collinsella sp.
TTGGGGCCAGGCCCGATTTTGCCTCTTGACAATGTCCTGCTCATATTAAAAGGAACGTCCCCATCTGCCGGATTAGGAGAGACTCTCCAGCACGCGACGGAGCTCCTGCTGGACGGCGTGGTCGCGGTTACAACCCACCACGCGATCGGCCACCGCTTTAAGCGCGGGGCGCGCGTTTTCCATCGCGCAGCCCGTGCCGACAAAGCGAATGATCTCGTAGTCGTTCATCGAGTCGCCAAACGCCATGACCTCGTCGCGACCAATGCCGTAATGCTCCGCGAGCTGCGCGATACCCGAGGCCTTCGACACACCAGGCTGCATGGCATCGATCCACGCGTTGCCCGAAGGTGCAAAAGTAAAGAGCTGACCAAGTTCGCGCTGTAGCACGTACGCGCTGTCCATAACCGCACTGTCGTCGCAAAAGATACTCGCTTTGATGATATTTACGCTGGGATCGGGCAGCTCCCAAATGCGCTCGGCATTGGGAAGGTCCTTATCGACCTCACGCACGAACTTGCACTCGTCATCGAGCAGGAAGGACTTGGTTCGATCAAATAGCGCAAGATGCAGATTGGGAAACGTCCTGACGGCTTGGGCGAGCCTTCGAATCGCTAGGTGGGAATACACCTCACGGTCTACCATCTTACCGTCGGCGTAGACCTGGGCGCCGTTAGCGGCGACAAAGTCCATCTTGTCGCGAACGGGCGCAAAGAACTCGCACAGGCGATCGTAGCGACGACCTGACGATGCGGCGAAATGCACGCCATGCTCGTGTAGCGCCAGAATCAGTTCGTAGGTCTCGGGAGGCACCTGGCCGTTTTCGTCAAGCAGTGTGCCGTCCATATCGGATGCAATCAGTTTAAACATGGAAAAGCTCCCTTCGGGCTTGTTGGAATCGAACGTGTATCCGATTCCAACGTACCCAAAGGGAGCTCAAATAAGACTCCGCGGGCGTAAACGTTACAAGGACCTGGCAAATAGCTCACACATGCCAGAGGTCCTACGGTCGCGGCGTCAGGCAGCCCGCCAAAGAGCGTCCCCGATGACTAGTCGTTTAAGAACGTCCCCGATGACTAGTCGGCGTAGGTGAAGGTTGTGACGTCGAACATGCCCTCGGGGCGGATGCGGAGCGTCGGGATGACCGGCAGGGGCAGGAAGATGATGCCCATGATGGGGTCGAGCGGCGGCTCAATACCCATGGCGCGCGCCTTGACCATAAAGTCGTCGTGCTGCGCGGCAACGTCCTCGGCCGTGCCTTCGCTCATCAGGCCACCGAGCGCCAGCGGAATGCGCGCCACGACCTCGCCGTTACGCACCAGCACGTGACCACCCTGGCCCACGGCCTCAACGGCAGCCATCATATCGGCAGCGTTATCGCCCACCACGCACACGTTGTGCGAGTCGTGGCCGATCGTGGAGGCAATGGCACCACCGGTGATGGTGAAACCGCGCACCCAGCCGCGACCGATATGCTTGCCGACCAGGCCCAGGCCAGCGGGGCCGTCGCCATCGGCGCCCTCGGCCTGCAGCGACACGCCACGGCCATGGCGCTCGATCAGCATAATGCGGCGCAAGTCCTCGGCGCTCTCGGGGCGGGCCATACCCGTGATAGCCATACCCGGGATGACATCGATAACGGCCTCGCCCGGCTTAAAGGCATAGTCAAACACGTCGAGCGAAAGCTTCGGCAGCTTAACGGAAGCGCGCAGCTCATCGGCAAGGGCTGCGACCTCGGCCGTCTCGGGCGCGACCTCGCCCACAAAGGTGCCATCCTGCGCCACCAGGGCACCGGCGGCATACACGCGATGCGGAGCTGTGGCAAACGTCAGGTCGTTGAGCACCAGCAGGTCGGCACGCTTGCCTGGGGCGATCGCGCCGCGGAGCTCATGCGGGTCGCGACAGCCGTGGTCCAGGCCAAATGCCTCAGCCGTGGAAAGGGACGCCATGGAGATGGCGACCACCGGGTCGACGCCAGCCTCGATGGCCACGCGGCAGGCATTGTCGATCATGCCGGTCGAAAGCGCGTCGGAGGGAGCGCGGTCGTCGGTCGCAAAGCAGCAGCGGCGGGCGCGGGCGGGGTTTTCCAGCAGCATCGGGGACAAATTGGCCAGATCGTGGCTGCACGTGCCCTCACGCAGCATCACATACATGCCGCGGGACAGTTTATCGAGCGCCTCCTCGGGAATCGTCGACTCGTGGTCGGCGATAATACCCGCCGCGGCATAGGCGTTGAGGTCCTTGCCGGCAACGAGCGGCGCGTGGCCGTCAACCTGCTTGGACGGCGTCTGGTTGGCAGCATCGATGCGAGCGCAAGTCTCGGGGTCGGCCATAAAGACGCCCGGCAGGTTCATCATTTCGCCCAGACCAAAGACATCGCCTGGATGCTCGGCAAAAAACGCCTGCATATCGGCAGCAGAAATAACGGCACCGGCCTGCTCGTCGGGCAGCGCGGGCACGCACGAAGGCATCATGTATTTGATGGAGATGGGTGCGCGGCGGCCGTCCTCAATCATAAAGCGCAGGCCGTCCAGGCCCGCCACATTAGCAATCTCGTGGCTGTCGGCAATGGCGGTGGTAGTACCGCGCGTCGCGGCCATGCGAGCATACTCGGCGGGACGGATGTTCGAAGACTCGATATGCAGATGCCCGTCAATAAAACCGGGAGCGAGATAGCGACCCTGGCAGTCGATGACCTCAGTTGCCTCATAGGTGCCAGCGGCATCGTCGCGACCATCGTAGAGCACGCCGACGATCACACCGTCCTTGACGGCAACGCTACCGGGCGCCACGCGCTGGCCATACACGTCGACGATCTGTGCATTGGTAAACAGCGTGTCGACGGGCACGCGGCCCTCGGCGGCCTCGATCACAGTCCTCATGACCTCAACGGACATACATACTCCTTTAACCGTAGAAAAAAGCTGCGGAGCGGACAAGCCTTCACCGCAGCATGCTCATAGCCATTGTATGCCCAAACGATGGGCCAACAATACGCCCCTCCGCTTAACGGCACACGCCACTTGGTGCAATGGGGACTGCCGCTGAGCACCAATGACTACTCGACGACTACTAACTGCCGTCCCGACAACAAAAACGCCGATGTTTTGGCATCGCCAGCGAGCGGGTCGCATTTGAGACAAGGTGACGTGAAACGAAAGGGCGCTGACCTTCTGGTCGCGCCCTTGAAGTTGA
>CABUGI010000134.1 GCA_902491055.1 uncultured Collinsella sp.
CGAGGCGGCATAGGATATCAACCGTATTCCAGATTCCAGGACGCCGGGCCGACTCGCTTCGGATCGGGCTCTACACCAACTTTCTCGACACTACCGATTGCCGCAACGCGGTTGAACGGTCGCGTTTGCGCCGTGAACGGTATGGAAACGCCCGGTGAGATGATCCACCGGGCGTTTCCATTCGCAATGTCCTAGATGTCAAAAACGTAGCGAGACCCAACGATCCGCTGACGACCGATGATAAACGGCCGCCGCTGCTCATCGAAAAAGAAGGCTTCCATATAAAACAAGGGTTCGCCAACGGGAACTACCAACAGTCGAGCGACCTCGGGCGACGCGCACGCGATCTCGAGCGTGCACGGGTCGGTAAACGCGGGCGTGCGGCCCGTCCGGTTGCGCACGAACTCAAAAATGGATTGGTTAGATAGAGGTGCCGTTGATAGATAGGCGTTATCCTCGTAAACATATATGTTGTTCTCGAGCATGACGGGGACTCCATCGGCAGTGCGCACGCGCTCAACGCAAATCAAGTCAGTTCCAACGGGAACACCAAAGAACTGTGCTTCGGTGGAATCCGCCGGCAGTATCTTTCTCGAAATGACACACGCCCCCGGTTCCATTCCGTTAACGCGGCATGCGTCCGAAAAACTCTGAACGTCATCCTTCTGGCGAATCTTGCGCTTGAGCTTGGGGGCATTGACAAACGTGCCTTTCCCCTGTCGCTTCGTTAGATAGCCCTGCTGGACGAGCTCCTCAATAGCGCGTCGCACGGTAACGCGGCCAACTTTATAGCTCTCAGCCAATTCGAATTCGTTGGGTATCCGCGCGCCTGCCTTGTAGGCGCCGGAGTTGATTTCGTTTTTAATGATATCAATGACCTGTTGGTACAGCGGTATCGCTGCTTTACCGTCAGTTAGCCCTTCAGTCGGTGGCATATACCCTCTCCCAGCACAATTAATTCTAAAACGGGCTTAAGGGCATTCAACAAGCCCTTAAGCCCGCATTAGCTTAAAGTATGCTAGGTGTCGCACCAAAATGTTGGCTATTTACTCATCAGACCCGAAAAACGCGCAACTACCGCGCTCCTAAGAAAGCGTGAGCAGCTCCGGCAGCTGGTCGATAATCTTGTCCGCGGCATCCTGGCTAAAGCCAAAGCGTTCCTCGCGCTTGGCAATAACTGTCAGGCCGGCTCGCTTGCCAGCGGTGATGCCAGGCACCGAATCCTCAACGCAGCAGCAGCGATTCGCGGGCAGCCCCAGCAGGTCCAGCGCATGCAGGTAGATGTCGGGCTCGGGCTTGCTCTCCTTAAACTGCTCGCCGCTCACCACATACTCAAAGGCATCCGACAGCCCGCATGCGTTGAGCACTTCCTCGATGCTATCCATGGGAGACGAGCTGGCAAGCGCCACGCGAACGCCGCGGCGCGGCAGCTCTCGAATCGTATCCACGGCGCCTGGGTTAATCAAAGCCTGATAGTCGCGCGGACGCTTATGCGCCCATTCGTCCCAACGGGCCAACGCTTCCTCGCCAGTAAAATGCCCCTTACCGGCACGCTCAAACCAATCGACCAGCATATGCAGGAAGAACTGATGCGAGGTACCGACCTGCCCATTCAACTCCTCTTGAGTCAGATTAAGCCCAAGCTCCTTGGCAAACGCGGCAGTCTCGCCCAGGTAGTAATACTCGGTATCGACAATCACGCCGTCCATGTCAAAGATAACGGCGTCGAACGGAAATGCGGACACGGCACCCTCCCTAACAAAAGGGCGCCTGTAAGCAGGCGCCCGAACCATGCATTATCGGCGATTCTAACCCAGCAGCTTATCCAGCGCCACCGCAATACCGTCTTCGTTGTTATTGGCGGTCACCATCTGGGCTACAGCCTTAACCTCATCGACGGCGTTGCCCATGGCAACACCGGTGCCGGCCCACTCAATCATGGACTTGTCGTTCTGGCCGTCGCCAAACGATACAACCTCGCTGGCATCGATGCCGAGCTTGGGCAGGGCACCCTCGAGCGCACGGGCTTTGTCGATACCGGGCGCCGTAAACTCAAAGTACCAGTCAGCCGTAAACATGCCCGAAAGCGTCTGAGTAAAGGGCGCGTACATCTCCTCGTGATGCGCTTGCAGATAGGCCGGGTCGCCCGCAGTGAGTAGCTTGTCCACAGGATAAGCGTCAGCGACCTCATGCAGGCTCTCCACCTCGCGGATCTTAAGATCGCACGCATCGCGCTCATACTTGACGATATTCTTCTGCGAGCCGTCAGGCAGCGTGATCATGCAATGATACGAGTCCTCGACGTGTAAATCGCGACCGAGCGAAATCATAGGGATCACGTCAAAATTACGCAGGTGATCAATCAGGCGATGCAATTCGTCGGCAGGCATAGCCTGATCGAACAGCACCTCGTCGGTCTGGGCATCGACGACGTGAGCGCCGTTAAAGGCCACCAGCAGACCGTCATGGTTTTGAAGGTCGAGCTCCTGTGCCAACGCGTGCAGCCCCCATGCGGGACGGCCCGAAGCCAAAATGAGCTTAATGCCCGACTCCTGCGCCGCGAGCAGCTTCTCGCGCGTGCGCGGGCTAATCACTTTCTGATCGTTGGTGAGCGTACCGTCGATATCCATCGCGATGGCTTTGATTGCCATATATGCCTCCATGTCATTGAACAACCTTGTCTGAGCCATCATACAGAACACCCACCGCGACTCCGTTTGCAACGGGCAAAAAGTCATATATTATCTCAAACATGAACGGGACGCCATCTCGGGGCTCAGTCGTTCCAGCCCAAACGCCGAGCCACCACATGCAAAGCTAACGACGCTAAACGCGGCCGCCCCACCGACCTCATTTCATCCCGGAGAAATAAATTTCAAAATTAGTTCTTGTCAAATCAGCAAAACGAACGTACTTTAAAGATGACCGCTCCGGTGGTCATCGGATCGCGTCGAAAATGTTGGTGTAAGGGTGACGCCCTAGCGCCCGTTTAACGAAGAACGGCCTTCGTCCTAGAATCTGAAATCACCAC
>CABUGI010000135.1 GCA_902491055.1 uncultured Collinsella sp.
GTAAGCTACGGCGAGGCCCTCGTCGAGCTCGCCAACGAGCACGATGACTTTGTGGTCCTCGACGCCGACCTGGCAGCCGCCACGCAGACCGGCAAGTTTAAGGCCGCCTGCCCCGATCGCTTCTTCGATGTGGGCATCGCCGAGAGCAACCTGATGGGCGTCGCCGCCGGTATCGCAACCACCGGCCGCGTTGCCTTCGCGAGCACCTTTGCCATGTTCGCCGCCGGCCGCGCTTTTGAGCAGGTCCGTAACTCCATCGGCTACCCGCACCTCAACGTTAAGATCGGTGCCACGCACGCCGGTATCTCGGTGGGCGAGGACGGCGCCACGCACCAGTGCTGCGAGGATATCGCCCTGATGCGCGTCATCCCTGGCATGACCGTGATCGTTCCCGCCGACGACGTCGAGGCCCGCGCCGTGACGCGCGCCGCCTACGAGTGCGATGGCCCGGTGTACATGCGCTTCGCTCGTTTGGCCTCGCCGGTTATCAACGACCCCGAGACCTACAACTTCGAGTTGGGTAAGGGCATTGTCATGCGCGAGGGCGCCGACGTCACCATCATCGCCTGCGGCCTGATGGTCGGCGAGGCTCTCGAGGCCGCCGAGCAGCTCGCTGCCGAGGGCATCGACGCCGAGGTCATCAACATGCACACCATCAAGCCCATCGATGCCGACCTGATCGTCAAGAGCGCCACCAAGACCGGCCACGTCGTGACCGTCGAGGAGCATTCTGTAATCGGTGGCCTGGGCAGCGCCGTTGCCGACGTCCTGTGCGAGCAGTGCCCGACGCCCCTCAAGAAGATCGGCGTCAACGACACCTTCGGTGAGTCCGGCCCGGGTGCCGAGCTCCTGCACAAGTACGGCCTGGACGCCGCCAACATCATGGCGACCACCAAGGAGTTCTTGGCATAAGGCAAGGCGGATCTCAAGGACTGCTTCGCCAGAACTACAAAACTGTTTCGCCAGTACTATGGAAACCCGGCAGGGGCGCTCTCTTGGAGAGCGCCCCTGTTTCAGTTGCGGTGAAATAAGGACTGATTAGACCTTTTAACTGGTAAAACAGTCCCTATTTCACCGCAACTCATGAAGACGCCCCTCAAGCACGGTCCCATCAGGGAAAAGGGCATATATCGGCAAAGTGCAATTCAGACCCTTCCAACTTTGTATATGCAGCACTTCAAGATAAACGCAGCGACCCCTTAGTTACCGCAGGCCGGGCACAGGGTTACTCTCCAAATCTTTCCGCAGGACGGAGGAGCCCCCGCCGCGCGAAGTGCGCAGCGGGGGCTCCGACATGTCCGAGGACGATTTGGAGAGTAACCCTGTGCCCGGCCGACGGGATCCCTAAGCACGCCATGCTTCTTATGTGCAGCAAAGCTAATGCTGCTAAAATATAAAGCGCTCATGTAGTTTAAACGCACGACGATAAGGAGCACCAGTGGGTAACCACTTCCGTACCTCCGGTGCGGGCGATGATGCCCCCAAGACGCAGGCAGGCGTCCAGGGCAGTCGTTTCGCCACTCCGGATTCAGAGGGCCAGCCTGTTGCTCAGGCCCCCGCTCAGCCGGCAGATCAGGCACAGCCGGCATCCGATCCCTTTGCCTACAATCCAACCAGCGATGTCGCGCTTTCCGGCACGGCGGGTTTTGAGCCCGTTCAGGCCGTGACCGCTCGCGTGGAGCAGCCTCAGGCTGGTGCCGCCACGCCGCAGCCTACCATGGCCGGCATTCCCGACCCCATGGCCCCTGCGACGCCGGCTCCTCAGCCTGCGCAGTCCGGTCTCTTTGCCGCTATTCCCGACCCCACGCAGCCTGCTGCCCCGGTGGTCGAGAGCGATCAGGCCGCCGAGGTCGCAAGCCTCGATAACGCGCTCAACAACCCCGATTTTACGTCGGTGTTTGCGCCCATCGATCCGCAGGCCAGCCGCAAGAAGATGGCCAAGCAGGCCGGTGTCGAGCCCGTTATCCTTATGGAGCATGTCACCAAGATCTATCCGGCACAGCCCAACAAGCCTGCACTCGACGACATCAACATCGAGATCTATCCGGGCGAGTTCGTCTTCCTGGTCGGTCACTCCGGTTCGGGTAAGACCACGCTGCTGTCGACGCTCAACCGCGACGTCAAGCCGACGAGCGGCCGCATCCTGGTTGCCGGTCAGGATCTCATGAAGATCAAGAACCGCAAGGTTCCGTTCCTGCGCCGCCAGATTGGCGCCGTGTTCCAGGACTTTAAGCTTCTGCCGCAAAAGACCGCCTACGAAAACGTGGCGTTTGCCCTTCAGTGCATCGGCAAGCCCAAGGGCGTCATTCGCAGCCAGGTGCCCGAGGTGCTGCGTCTGGTCGGTCTGGCCGATCAGATGGACTCGCTGCCCGACCAGCTTTCCGGTGGCGAGCAGCAGCGCGTTGCCGTCGCCCGCGCTATGGTCAACCGTCCGCCGCTGCTGATCTGCGACGAGCCCACGGGTAACCTCGACCCGGCGATCTCGCTGGGCATCATGAAGCTGCTCGAGCGTATTAACCGCACCGGCACCACCGTGATCGTCGCCACGCACGACCGCGAGATGGTCGATAGCATGCACCGTCGCGTGATCGCCCTTGAGGGCGGCCACGTTATCCGCGACCAGGAGAGGGGAGGTTACGGTAACTATGGCACCAACTAACGTGGGCTACTCCTTCAAAGAGGCAATCAGCCACTTCTTCCGTAACTGGACTACCTCGCTCGGCGCCGTCATCACGATCTTCCTTTCGCTGTTTATCATCGGCCTGTTCATCATGGGCTCCGCGATGCTGAACTCCGTGATCGGCACCGTCGAGGATCAGGTTGTCATCAACGCGTTCATTAGCGATGACGCCGATCAGGCCGATGTTCAGGCTTTTGAGGCCGAGCTTAAGACGTGGAATAACGTCAAGTCCGTGACCTATAAGGACAAGGACGACGCGCTGGCCGAGTATACGAGCAAGATGTCGGGCAACGCCGACGCCACCATGAGCGCACTCGACGGCCAGAACCCGCTGCC
>CABUGI010000136.1 GCA_902491055.1 uncultured Collinsella sp.
GCCCGAGAACCTTGCCGTGTTGGAACGTCTGCGCCAGGCGGGCCTTTCGCTCGAGGTCGACTTGGGCGCTGCGCACGCGCAAGCCGCAGCCGACGCTGGCGTGGCGGGCGAGCTCGCCGACGCACAGCCGCTCGCGGGTTTGACCTTCGTGCTCACCGGCACGCTTGTCAACCGCACCCGCGACGAGGCGGGCGCGGCGCTCAAGGTGCTTGGTGCCAAGGTCTCGGGCAGTGTTTCAAAGAAGACGAGCTATCTGGTCGCCGGCCCCAAAGCGGGCTCCAAGCTCACCAAGGCCGAGCAGCTGGGCGTGCCTGTACTGAACGAGGACGCACTCGAGCAGATTCTGGCTACCGGCGAGGTGCCCCAGGCTTAAGGTATCAATAGTCAAATTGAAGAACCGCCCGGAAAGCATGATGTCTTCCGGGCGGTTCTTATTTGGACGGGGCAACCGGCACCGTGATCTGCGTCACATGGGTCGCGGGGTCGTCGCTGATGATGTCGTCGATAAGGGCGATCTCGCGCGAGGGCCCGGCGGGTGTCAGGTTGTGTTTGCGCATATAGCCGAGTAGCTGCTCGTAGCGCGGGCCCGCTTGCCCGTGCGTGCCGCGAAAGCTAATGGTCAGGCAGCGCGCGGCGGGCCGCGTCTCGACGTCGCCCAAGTACTCATCGGTGTCATCGAGCAGTAGAAAGACCTCGTCGTAGCCATCAAAGTCGCCGGCGGCGAGGCGCTCGGCGCTAATCCCAACGCCCAAGTTGCCCAGAAAGACAAAGGTCTCGTGCTGGCCTTTCTGCAGCTGACGAATCTGTCACTCCAGCGCATAGGCGTCGGTAGGGTTGACGCGTTCGCGCAGCACGGCGCAGCGAAGCTCGGGCGCATCGATTGTGCAAATGGTATCGAGCTCGGTGTTCAAGGCGTCGTGCAGCAGGGCAAGCCGGTTGTCAATCTTGCGTGATACGCGCTCCAGCTCGCGTCGCTTGCGCTCGATGAGCTCCTGCTGCTGAGCCAGCTGCCGCTGCATGAGGTCCACATCGCGCGTGGTCACAAACTCGCGGATTTGCGCCAACGACAAGTCGAGAACATGCAGGTGGCTGATGGTATTGAGGGTGGAGAGCTGCCGCGATCCGTAGTAGCGGTACCCACTCGCCGGATCGATGTGCGCCGGGTCCAGCAAGCCCATCTGCTCGTAATGACGTAGCGTCCCCACGCTCAGGTTAAACAGGCGCGCCACCTCGCCAATTCGGAGCAGGCCCTCGGTATGTTCAGTTGGCGAGTCGGTCACAGGGCCGCTCCTTTCAATAGGGTCGGGGAGGGCGCCAGGCTCGCGTCGCCCCGCTACGCTACCAGCTTGTCAAAAGCTCCGCGGCGGTTGAGCACGGTAAACGCGACAACACAGATGACTGCCGACAAAATCGATCCGCACGGCGAAGCGATGCCCATGGGAAACAGCGTGTCGGAAAAGGCGTTCGACAGCAGCCACGCGCCCGGCACGCGAATGAGCGCCACGGCCAGCACGTTGTGCGCAAAGCCGATGTAGCTCTTGCCGTATGCAGCGAAAAAGCCGCTAAAGCAAATGTGGATGCCGGCAAAGATTGCATCGAAAATGTAGCTGCGCATATAGCCGGTGCCGGCAGCGACCACCGCGGCGTCCTTGGCAAAAAAGCCGATAAACGCCGGTGCCACCAGCCACATCAGCACCGTGATCAGGCAGCCGTACACCACCGAGATGGTCATGGCGTCTTTGAGCACCTGACGCGTGCGATCGCCCTTGCCCGCGCCGGCATTTTGCGCCGTGAGTGCGCTGACGGTGGCGCCCATGGAACTCGGCACAATGAACAAAAAGCTGATCATCTTTTCGACCAGGCCCACGGCGGCGGCGTCGACGAGCCCTCGGTGGTTGGCGATGACGGTGATAAACATAAACGCCACCTGGATGCAGCCGTCCTGCACGGCCACGGGCACGCCGATCTTAAGAATGCTGCCGAGCACCTCGGGCTGGGGGCGCAGGTCGCTGCGCTTTACGTGGATGTTCGTGCGGCGGCTCTTGAGCCACACGAGCGCGAGGGCAACGCTGGCCGTCTGGGCGGTCACCGTGCCGAGCGCCGCGCCCACGGGGCCGAGCCCCATGTGGCCGATAAACAGAAAGTCGAGCGCGATGTTGATGATGCACGCTACGCCGATCACGTACATAGGCGAGCGCGAATCGCCCAGGCCGCGAAAGATGGCCGAGAGGATGTTGTATGCGGCGATAAACGGAATGCCGACAAAGCAGATACGCAGGTAGGCGGCGGTTCCTTCGACCGCCTCGGCCGGCGTGCCAATGAGTGCCACGATTTGCGGGCACAGTGCGAGCAGGACAGCGGCCAGCACCACCGAGACGCCCATAAAGAGCGTGATGGTGTTGCCGATGGCGGTCTCGGCGCGGTCGAAGCGGCGCGAGCCCACGGCGTGGCCGACGATAACCGTCGTTCCCATGGCCAGGCCCACGAGCGTCACGGTAATGATATAGAGCGTCTGCGCGCCATTGCCCACGGCGGTGATGCCGGCGGCACCGCTAAACTGCCCCATCATGTACAGGTCGGCCATGCCGTAGAGCATCTGCAAAAAGTACGAGAGCATATAGGGCAGGGCAAAGACCGCGATGGTCTTAAGGACATTGCCGCGTGTGAGGTCGTGTTCCATGGGCAGGGCTTTCTGGCTGGGTTTGTTTACGTACCAGTGTAGTGAAAACCCTACAACGATTGTAGAGTCAAGGTTTGTGTTGGCAGTGGGGCGAAATAAGTGAGCCTGTATTCATTTCCATTTGAATACGGGCATGCGCCGCGTAGGCTTAGCGCCCCTCACCTCGACTCAAACCATCACAACATTCGACGTTTTTTGCCAAAAACGGGAAAAGCATCGAATGTTGTGATGGTTTTTCTGCCACTCGACCGGGTGGAATCGCTTTCTTGCGCACGAAGGTGTGCGGACCCGTGGGCAGGGGAATAAGGTTGGTTATCCGACTCCATTG
>CABUGI010000137.1 GCA_902491055.1 uncultured Collinsella sp.
GCATCGGCCGTCTGCTTCATCTCGGTGGCAAACTGCGGCATAAAGCGCAGCGCGATACCCATGATCATGCCGAGCTCGTGCGCAGGAAGTCCCACACGCGCAAACGGCGCGAGCAGGCGCTCAAAGCCCGCGGTGAGGTCGAGCGTCGGCGTGGTGAGTGTAATGGCGCTCATGCCGGCCATCATCAACGTCAGACGGCACGCCATAAACGCCGCAGAACGCAGCGAGCCCTCGCTCACCTGCAAAAAGCCAAGCTGCCACAGGATGCGCCCACTCTGATCGGTAAACAAGTTGAGCACCGCGACCACGACGACGATTGCCAGCAGCGGCGCCATCGACGACAGAACGCGACGAACCGGCACCCGAGACACGGCATAGGTCAGCACAACGAAAATTGCGACCGGGACCAGTCCGCGGAAACCACTGACCGTGAGCGTCGTGATCAGAAACACAAAGCCCAAGAGCAACTTGGTTCGCGGGTCCAGGCGGTGGATTGCACTATCGCCGGGATAGTAACTGCCAAACGAAAACGCCTCCATCAGCAGCCCTCCTCTCGCGCGACCGTCTTGGAATTAGCAATGTCCGCGACGTTAGAAGGACCGCCCGAGCGACCGATTAGCAGGTCCACCAACTCGTCTGCCAGCGACTCAACCGTATAGAGGCCGTCAAAGCGCAGCGGCACGCCTGCCTTCGCAAGCGCCAGCGCCATGCGCTGGGCAGCGGGAACACCCAAGCCGATTGATTTAAGCTCATCCGCATGCGCAAAAACCTGAGCGGGCGTGCCCTCGGCAAACACCGCGCCCTCGTTCATCACGACGATGCGGTCGCAGCAATTGGCCAGGTCATCCATGCTGTGCGAAACCATGACAACGGTCAGGCCCTCGCGATGGAGTCGATCGATGAGCCCTAAGAAATCCCTGCGCGCAGCCGGGTCGAGCCCCGCCATGGGTTCATCGAGCACCAGGACTTCGGGCTCCATGGCGAGCACGCCGGCGAATGCCACACGCCGTTGCTGACCGCCCGAAAGCTCAAAGGGACTCTTGTCGCCGACCGTGGAAAGGTCGAGGCCCACGCGCGAGAGCGACGACTCGACACGACGGTCGACTTCATCTTGCGGCAAGCCAAGGTTGTGCGGACCAAACGCCACGTCCTGCGCCACGGTTTCGGCAAACAGCTGACGCTCGGGATATTGAAACACCACGCCGACCTTGGCCTTAACCGCGGCGGCGTCTTTCTTGTTTGATAGATCGAGCTCCAGCGCGCGAACGGATCCCTCCTGGGGGCGAATCAAACCGTTGAGATGCTGGACCAGCGTCGACTTACCCGAACCGGTATGACCTGCCAAGCCCAGGAACTCGCCGCGACGCACCGTCAGCGATACATCGCGCAGCGCCCACGGGCAGCTGGGGTCGTTTCCCCAAAGGGCTTGTTTGTTCGATTTGCCCGCAGTGGCCGAGCGCTTGTGCCAGCGGTGGCGCTCGCGCGGACTGAGCGAATAACTGTACGAAACATGGGATAGTTCGATGACGGGCTCCGACGCGTTGTCCTCGTTGTCTACCGGAACAGTGCCGTCAGCGATTTCCAACTGGGATGCGGAAGACTGTCCCGCGGTGTCTGCCCCACTTCGCTCGGCATAAGCCCGCGCAATCTCGGCGACCATATCCGCCTCGCGCACCTGTGCGCAAATGGGCACGCCCTTCGCGCGAAGCGCCCTGCCAAGACAGCACGATGCCGGCATATCCAGGTTCAGCCGCGCGAGTTCGTCCGCCCGCGTCAAGATCTCCTCGGGCGTACCGAGCATGGCAACGCGGCCCGCTTGGAAGACAGCAATGCGATCGGCCTCAGCGGCCTCTTCCATAAAGTGCGTAATCATCACGATGGTCATGCCGCGTTCGTGCAGCGCGTGACAGGCCTTCATAAGGCCCTTGCGCCCGCGCGGATCGAGCATCGAGGACGCCTCGTCCAAAACGAGCACGCGCGGCTCCATGGCGAGCACGCCGGCAAGCGCCACGCGCTGCTTTTGTCCGCCCGAGAGAGCGTGGGTCTCGTGGCGCTCAAAGCCCACCAGGCCCACGGCCTTCAGCGCCTCGCGCACGCGCTGCGCGATCTGGGCCGATTCGACCCCTAAGTTCTCGGGACCAAACGCAACGTCGTCCTCGACAAGCGTCGCCACAAGCTGGTCGTCGGGATTCTGGAACACCATGCCAGCAGTCGAGCGAATGTCGTAGACCAGCTCGGGATCGGACGCGTCCATGCCGTTGACGCACACCGTTCCCGCATCGGGCTGCAGCAGCGCGTTCAGGTGCTTGGCAAACGTCGACTTGCCCGACCCGTTTCCGCCGAGGATGCAGAAAAACTCGCCATCTTCGATGTTCAGATCGATGCCATCGAGCGCCGGTGCAGCACCGTCATAGCTAAAGGAAACGCCCCGACACTCAATCATGCGCGACCTTTGACCTGGTCCTTCTTGGGCGTGATGAGATTAGAGACCGCCTTGTACACTGCAAGCGTCAATACCGAGTTAAGCACGGTCTTGATAAGGTTGAACGGCAGAACAGCAGGAAGCATGAGTGGCAAAATCACATCGGCCGAGCCATACCAGAACCAAACGCCGATGGTCAGGTTTGCGACCATAGACAACGCCGTAGCGGCAATAACGCCCAGCGCCAGGCCAATCACGGCGCCCTTATAGGTATGCATCTTCTGGTAGACGATAGCCGCAGGCAGAATATAGCCCAGCGTGGCAACCAAGTTCATAAGCGCACCGACCCAATCGCCCGTGGTAAGCGCATGGATAACGATCGCCATAGCGGCAACAGCGGTGCCGGCACCAGGGCCATACGCAAATCCACACACCATCGCCGGCACCAGCGACGGGTCATACGTCAAAAACGGCGCCGAGGGAAGGATGGGCAGCTGCACATACATAAACAGTGCTCCCAAGGCGCACATCAACGCCATGGTAACGAGCTGTTTGGTGCTCCACCTATTCG
>CABUGI010000138.1 GCA_902491055.1 uncultured Collinsella sp.
CCCAGATCTGCGACAACTCCGCTGCCGAGCGAGCATACCGTGGCGATGGCCAAAATGATGCCCGTTACCGAAAGGTACAAAATAGGGTCGACGATAACGCGGCCAAAGTTCTGGAAGGCCGTTTTGACTTTATCCATCTCTTCCCCTCTCCTAACTAATCTCGGGGGCTTGCCCCTTAGGCAGAGACGACACTCGCATACTTGCCGGCGTCAGGTGTTGATGTCGCCTCTGTTTACGGATTTCATGATAGTTGGGGTGTTTGCAAACAGGGCGGGCTGGAACAAACGGTTCTTAAAAACAAGTGCGACTAATCTATTTCGTTGTTACCATCTTTCCATTTCGGTCAGCGGTATTCTTTTTTGGTCAAACGGTTTTAAGTGTGAATGACTAACTGCACCTCAAACAATCCCTATTTCACCGCAACTTATGAAGGGATGGCTAGGCTAGGGGCGTGAGTTCCCATTCGCCGGTGGCGTGAGGGATGTCGAAGGTTCGATAGCCGCAGTCGTAGACGTGGGCCTGGGCCTCGCGGATGCTCCAGCAAATATCGCAGGCTCGGTGCGCATCCGAACCAAAGGTAATCGGCACCTCGGCATGGGCAAAGCAACGCAGCAGCCCGGTCGCGGGATAGTAGTCGTCCAAGCCCTTGCGCGGTGCGGCCCTCGATGCGACGAGCGCGCTGGGGACCGAAATCGACTGGAAAGGTGGGTTGCGCGCGGGGGTCACCACGCGGCATCGGTCTTGCTCCGAATCATGTACATCAGCCTCCAAAAGCGGCTCTTCGGTGGTTTCTGTGGGAGAGATTCCGGCATAGGCCCAGCTCAGCGGGCGAAAACAACGATCTGGAACTGAAACGGCCCCGGGAGGGGCCGTTTCCGCGTCATCCGCCTATGATTGCTAAGCCAAATTCAGACAACCGAAGAGGTGTGACGCATGAAGAGTCTACTACTTCTCGCCCTCGGTCTGGCCCGCACGGTCGTCCTGGGCGCGCGCATCGAGGCCGAGCGCATCGTCGTGAGCGTCCGGCCCTACAAGCGCGAGCAGCGCCGCTGCCCCGTATGCGGCAGGGCCTGCGACTTCTACGACATGGCGAACCGCGGGGCCCCCAGGCTGTGGAGGGCGATGGACCTGGCGCGCTCGGCCTGCTACCTGGAGTACGCGCCCTGCAGGGTGCGCTGCCCGGAGCACGGCGTGCGCACCGAGGCCGTCCCCTGGGCGCGGCACGGGGCGCGCTTCACGCGCGACTTCGAGGACTGGGTGGCGTGGCTGGCGGTCCGCTGCACCGCCTCGGCGGTCTCCGAGCTCGCCCGCGTCGAGTGGCACAGCGTGGGCGGCGTGTGCAGGCGCGTCTACGCCGAGCTGGAGGCCGCGCGCGGCGCCTCGAGGTTCGACGGCGTGCGCCGCATCGGCATCGACGAGACGTCGTACAAGAAGGGCCACAAGTACGTCACGGTGGTCGTCGACCACGACCGCGGCTGCCTCATCTGGGCGCACGAGGGCACCGGCAAGGACGTGCTCAACCTGTTCCTCGACGAGCTCACGCGCGAGCAGAGGCGCGCCATAGAGGTGGTGACCGCCGACGGCGCGAGGTGGATAAGGCAGCTGGTCAAGCGCCGCTGCCCCAACGCGAGGTGGGTCATGGACCCCTTCCACGTGGTCCAGTGGATGAACGACGCGCTCGACGCCGTGCGCTGCGAGGAGTGGAACGCCGCCAGGGCCGCCGCCAGGGCCGCCAGGCCCAGGCCCGAGGGCAAGCGCGGCAGGCCTGCCAAAGGCGAGCTGCCGCCCGAGGAGGTCAGGGCGCTCGAGGAGGAGGCGGCCTCCATCAAGGGCAGCCGCTACGCGCTCGTGAAGAACCCCGAGGACCTCACCGACGGCCAGAGGGCGAGGCTCGAGGCGCTCAAGAAGAGGGCCGGCTCGCGGCTGGTCAGGGCCTGGGAGCTCAAGGAGGACCTGCGGGCCGTCTTCCGGGCAGCCGACGGCTCCGAGGCCGCCGAGCTGCTCGACGACTGGATGCACAGGGCCGCCTACTGCAAGATCGCCAAGGTCGTCGCCGTGGAGAAGAAGGTGCGCCGCCGGCGCGACGACATCATCGCCGCAGTCGAGCTCGGCATCAGCAACGGGCGCGTAGAGGCCATCAACAACAAGATCAAGGTGGCGGTGAGGATGGGCTACGGCTTCCGCAACACCGACAACCTCGTGGCCCTGCTCATGCTCAGGTGCGGCGACTGCCAGCCCCAGCTCCCGGGTCGCCCGGTGAAGGCGAGGAAGAAGGGCGTGAAGGGAGCGAAGAGCGTTGCTGCCTAGGCTAGCCCCTTGTCACACAAACTACCGAAGCCTCAGAAAAGAAGCAGTTCCTGAGTAGATATCCAGATTGCGAAAAGCTATTTCGTCCCTTCGTTGGAAGCCGCGAGTTTCTGAATGAAACCGACTTCTCACGCTACTGTCTCTGGCTTGATGGAGTTAATCCTGCGGAGTATACGAACAACACTGAAATAATGAAACGTATCAGAGCCGTTCGTGAGTATCGCGCATCAAACAAAATTCCGAGAATTCGCAAGACCGCTGATAGCCCACAACTATTTACACAGATTAGGCAGCCGGAGAACGACTACATCATAATTCCTAGAGTTTCGTCCGCACGGCGGAAGTACATTCCTATTGGCTATGTCTCCAGAAGTGTGGTGGCGAGCGACGCCGTTGTAATCGTTGACGGAGCAAGCATGTTTGACTTCGGGTTGCTCATGTCGCAGACACACAATGCCTGGATGAGAACCGTTGCCGGTAGGTTGAAAAATGACTACCGATATGCTCCATCCGTGTACTACAACTTTCCCTATCCAGATGCTGACCAAGACGACATCAACGAAATTGAGGAGCGGGCGAAAGCTGTTATAAAGGCTAGGTCCAATTACCCTGATTGCTCCTTGGCAACACTGTATGGAGCCGATTC
>CABUGI010000139.1 GCA_902491055.1 uncultured Collinsella sp.
GGATCGAGCCCGGCCAGGTAGGTCGTGTTGCGGCGCTTGGTGAGCGCGTACGGCTTCACCGGCGCGTCCATGCCGCTCACGCAGCTCACGATAAAGCCCTCAAAGGCGGCCTCGTCGGGCTCAAAGCTGCCGAGCCATTCGCCTGCGTGCGCCACGCGCTCAATCGAGGGGTCGATTGCCGGGTCGCGGTAGGTGTAGAACGCCGCCTGACGCTCGCCGGCTGCGCGGAATCCGCAGCCGTACGCACCACCCTTCACGCGGATCTCGTTCCACAGGTAGTCGTAAGAGAGCGCGTTGGCAGCCACGGCCCAAGCGCCTGTCACGTCAATGCCCAGGCGACGCGGATCGCACGCACGTGCGGCAAAGCAGATATCGCTGGGGATGACGAAAGCCTCGTGGCGGTCGCGCGGCGTCGGCACCACGAGAGCGTCGCGGCCGACATCGGCACCATCGCCCGCGCCAAGCCCCAGGTCGCCCGCGACATCCCAGTACGCGTCAAAGTCCTCGTCGCTGCCGGTAAAGCTCGCCATGCAGCCGTCGGCCACAAAGATGCGCTCCGCCAGCTCGGCAAGCTTGGTACGCAGTCCGTCCAGGCGCTCGTCAAAGTGGTCGAGCAGATCGCGCAGGAACAGATAGAAATCCACGCCCGAAAGCTGCTCGCGCACCACGGCCGAAGGCGAGCTGTAGCTCATCGCGCGACCGAGCGCCGCCGAGTGGCCGTTGTTGATAAAGCCTTGCTCAAGCCCAATGCGAATCTGCGTGAGCACGTCGCGCACGCGGTCGGCGTCGGCGTCTGCCAAAAGCGTGCTCGACCATACCTCGCGCGGCAGACTCGCCAGCGCATCGATCTTCTCGGACAGGGCGCCGGCGCTCACCAGCAGGTAGGGGCGCACGCCGTCCACTTCGGGCTGCGTCATGACCTCGGTCGTAAAGCTCAAAAAGCCGAGCTTGCCAGCGAGCAAGTTGTCGAGTTCCTCGGCCGAGTGCTCGCGCGTGGGCAGCTGCTTAAGCAGGCGGCAGAGCAGTGTCACATAGGGCAGGTCCTCAAATGCGACGCAGTTCAGGTCGAAATACTGCATGGCGTAGGCCAGACGGTTGGTGGGGATGCCGTGGCGCAGGCAGGGGATGGGCGCGGTCGTGTCCACGACCAGCGACGGCTCGGGGCGCGCCTCGCCAATGTCGGACACGCGCAGGCGCGGCAGTGTGGCCTTGGCCTCGGGCGTGTCTTCTGCCTCCTGCGCGGCACGCAGCGCAGCCGTGCGCTCGACCACGTCGGCCAGCCCGGCATCGGTCATGGCATCGCGCTTGGCCGCCAGCTCGGCGGCCTCGGCGTTCTCCGAACCCTCGGCGGCGTCCACCGGCACCAGCTCGACCAGTGCCATGTGATCGTTCTGCAGCACCAGCTCGCGCAGCAGGTCCTCAAAGTAGCTGCCGTCCAGCTCGCCACGCAGCTCCTCGTACACCGGGCCGTACTTGAGCGCCAGCGTCGCGGCGTCGTCATCGTAGAGCCACGTGCTCAGCGCGTCGCACGCAATGGCCACGCCGTCGGCGATACCGTAGTCGCGCTGGCGCAGGTCGTATTCGTTGCTGCTGATGATGGCTTCCAGGCGCTCGCGCGGAACGCCATGCTCGTATAGGTCGCGGCAGGCGTCCTGGAACACGCGGCGCAGCTCGTGCGCCACGCCGGGCTGCGCGTTTTGCAGCATGATGAGCTCGTAGGGCTGCAGGCTTTCGGCCGCGGTGTAGCTCACCACGTTGCCGCCCAGGCCGGCGGACAGAATGGCCTTCTTAACCGGCGCTTCGTTGGAGCCCAGCAGTGCCTCAAACAGGATATCCGCCGCGATCGTGCGTTTGCGGTCGAGCGCGCTGCCCAGCACCAGGCCCAGGCCCACCAGGGCGTTCTCGGGTGTAGTGGCCATCTCGACGCGCTTGTACTCGCAGGTCACGGGTGCCTGCACGCCCAGCGGATTGGGCGCCAGCGTGGACGGGTCCTCGCCGGCGGCGACGGCAGCGTCCATGCGGCGGCTCGCGGCACTCGGCTGCGACAGATAACGCTCGTCCAAAAAGGCCAGTGCGCGGTCCACATCTAGGTCGCCGTAGAGCGTTATATAAGAGTTGGAAGGATTGTAGTGGCGCGCGTGCGTGTCCAGGAACTGCTCGTAGGTGAGCGCGGGAATCGCGCGCGGGTCGCCACCGCTCTCGTGTGCATAGGCGGTGTCGGGATAGAGCGCGGCGTTGACGGCATCGTCCAGCACACTCATGGGGTCGGACAGCGCACCCTTCATCTCGTTGAACACCACGCCGTTATAGCGCAGCGTGCCCTCGCGCAGGCTCGCGGAGCTGCTGTCGACCTCGGCGTCCTCCGGCAGGTCCAGCTCGTAGTGCCAGCCCTCCTGCTCAAAAATGGTGGGCTTGGTATAGATGGCCGGGTTGAACACCGCGTCCAGATACACGTCCATCAGGTTGTACAGATCCTGCTCGTTGGTGGTGGCAACGGGGTAGATGGTCTTGTCGGGGTAGGTCATGGCGTTGAGAAACGTCTGCATGGAGCTCTTGATCAGGTCGACAAACGGCTCCTTGACGGGAAACTTGGCCGATCCGCACAGCACCGAGTGCTCAAGAATATGGAACACGCCGGTGGAATCGGCCGGCGGCGTCTTAAAGCCAATGGCAAAGGCCTTGTTCTCGTCGTCGCACGCCAGGTACAGCAGGCGAGCGCCCGAGGTAGTGTGTCGCAGCACGTAAGCGTCCGAGTCGAGCTCGGGCACGGTCTCACAGCGCTCGACGGCAAAGCCGTGGCAGGTAGTGCCGGGCACCAGCAGCGCGGCGGCAGCGGCGCGCGGGTCGGTTGAGGTGGTGGGCATATGCAGTCTCCTTTGACGCCCCAGCGGGGGCGAATCGAGTCGAATCCTCGAGAGTATACCCATATGGGGCCGCG
>CABUGI010000140.1 GCA_902491055.1 uncultured Collinsella sp.
TGGAGGCCCAGGACTGGACCTTCATGCTCTTTAAGATGTACATGAAGTACTGCCAGCGTCGCGGCTGGAAGGTCACCATCAACGACTGTCCCGCGGCCGAGGTCATCGGCATCGACCGCGCGACCTTTACCGTCGAGGGCAAGGACGCATTTGGCATGCTGCGTGCCGAGGCTGGCGTCCACCGCTTGGTTCGCATTAGCCCCACCGACGACAAGAAGCGCCGCCAGACCACGTTTGCCGGCGTCGAGGTCATCCCCGTGCTACCCGATGATATCGACATCGAAATCAGTCCCGATGACATCCGCGTGGACGTGTATCACGCGAGCGGCCCGGGCGGTCAGGGCGTCAACACCACCGACTCCGCCGTGCGCGTGACGCATTTTCCCAGCGGCATTGTGGTCACCTGCCAAAACGAGCGCAGCCAGATCCAGAACAAGGCCGCGTGCATGCAGATCCTCAAGGCTCGCCTGTACGAGATTGAGCTCGAGAAGCGCGCCGAGGCCCTGGATGAGATTCGCGGACCCAAGACCACGATTGGTTTTGGCAACCAGATTCGCAGCTACGTGCTCTACCCGTACCAGATGGTCAAAGACCTACGCACGGGCGTGGAGACCAGCAATGTCGAGGCCGTCCTTGACGATGGCGACCTGGACCCGTTTGTTATTGGCTACCATCGTTGGGCCACCGGCAACGCTGACGCGGAGACCCCGTCTGCATAAACCACCCGGTTTATGTGGAAATGGATTAAAACCCTCCCAGCAGGGTGGTTTTGTATCCAGAGCAAACCCTGCGCAGGGGTGGTTTTTGTCCGGCGAATCGGTAGAATCGAATACAAGAAGAAGTTCAAAGCGCATCCGATGGGGTGCGCTTTTTTGAGGGAGGCAGCATGGCATATCGTCTGGACATCAAGCGCATTCTTTCGATGAACTTCTTTCACGATCTGCCCCAGATCATGTTGGGGTGCGCTCTGGCCGCTATTGCGACCGACCTGTTTTTGATTCCCAACGGCCTTGCTGCCGGTGGCGTTACGGGCCTTGCCACCATTATCCAGGCGGTCGGCGCATCGCGTGGCCTATCGCTTCCCGTTGGTATTCAGACGATCGTGATGAACGCCTTGCTGTTGCTGGTCGTTATGCGCGAGGGCGGCATGTTCTACGTGGTGCAGACCGCGACGGGCTTTGTGCTGCTGGGCTTCTTTACCGATCTGTTCGCCCCGTTTGTAGCACCTCTGGCGGATGCGGACCTGATGCTCCCTGCCATGTGGGGCGGCATTATTACGGGCATCGGTTACGGCATGGTGTTGCGCGCCGGCGCCAACACCGGCGGCTCGGACACGATTGGCCAAATCATCTCGCGTAATACCTCACTGCCCGTGGGCTCGACCGTCATGGCGATCGATGTTGCCGTATGCGCGTTGTCGGCTCCGGTCTTTTCAATCGAAAACGCACTGTATGCAGGTCTTTCGATGGTCATTAGCGGCTACGTGATCGATGCCGTGGTCGATGGTGGCAACAAACGCCGTATGGTACTCATCATCTCGGACAAGTTCCCTGATATCGCTGCCGATATCATGTATGGCCTGGGTCGTGGTTGTACCAAGTTTAAGGCGACTGGCATGTATTCGGGTGCCGAGAAGCCGGTGATTATGGTCATCGTGAGCCGTCGAGAGCTCAATACCCTCAAGACGATCGTGCGAGAGCGCGATCCTCACGCCATTGTGACGGTCGCTGACGTTACGGAAGCCTTCGGCGAGGGATTCAAGGACATTAGCGCGTAGGGTCGGCCGCGTTCTATCCAAAAGACGTTCACATTGATAAACCGTTTCATCAGCGGTTCTGCCTGCTAAATTGTTCAAATAATGATAAAAACTCTGGTAAAGCCATCAGTTTCCAGCATAATGAATGACGTACGTGCATTGCGGCTGTGTTGGGATTACCTTCGGTGCCGTGCGCATTTTGTCTAATGAGGATGAAAGGAAGGCACAATGAGCGACGAAGAGCTCAAAAAGGTTGCCAACGAGGTAAGGAAGGGCATCGTCACCGGCGTGCACGCTGCCAAGTCCGGCCATCCGGGCGGTTCGCTCGGCGCTGCCGACATCATGACCTATCTGTACTTTGAGGAAATGAACGTCGACCCGGCCGATCCCCGCAAGGCCGATCGCGACCGTTTTGTGCTCTCCAAGGGCCATTGCGCTCCGGGCCTGTACGCCGTGCTCGCCGAGCGTGGGTTCTTCCCCAAGGAGGATCTCGAGACGCTGCGCCATATCGGCAGCCACCTGCAGGGTCATCCCAACATGAACGACACCCCGGGCGTCGACATGTCCACCGGCTCGCTCGGCCAGGGTATCTCCGCCGCCGTGGGTATGGCCGTTGCCGCCAAGCACTGGGGCGATACTTACCGCACGTACGCCCTGCTGGGCGATGGCGAGAGCGAGGAGGGCCAGGTCTGGGAGGCCGCCATGTTTGCCGGCAACCAGCAGCTCGATAACCTCTGCGTGATCGTCGACCACAACGGCCTGCAGATCGACGGCCCCGTCGAGGAGGTCAACGACCCCATGCCGCTCGCCGACAAGTTCCGCGCCTTTAAGTTCCACGTGGTGGAGCTTGCCGACGGCAACGATTTCGACCAGATCCGCGCCGCCTTTGCCGAGGCCCGCGCCACCAAGGGTCAGCCGACCGCCATCATCGCCGAGACCATGAAGGGCAAGGGCGTTTCCTTTATGGAGAACCAGGTTGGTTGGCACGGCAAGGCCCCCAACGATGAACAGTTTGAGCAGGCCATGGCAGAGCTCACGGCCGCCGGAGAGGAGCTCTAGGATGGCAGACGTCAAGAAAATCGCCACGCGTGTAAGCTACGGCGAGGCCCTCGTCGAGCTCGCCAACGAGCACGATGACTTTGTGG
>CABUGI010000141.1 GCA_902491055.1 uncultured Collinsella sp.
GGGTGGTTTAAAGCTGGCCGCTGCGCGGCCAGCGGACTAAAGTCTTGAAACCAAAGCGGGCCGGGAGGGCCGGACTACCTTCCCTCAACGCGACCCTGCGAAGCCGTGAGCGAGGAGGGAAGGTAGTCCGGCCCTCCCGGCCCAGCTCACGCCAGCGCCAAGCGCTAGTAGTTCACCACCTGCTCCTCAAAGTACGCCTTCGGGTGGTTACACACCGGGCACACCTCAGGCGCCTCGGCACCAACGTGCAGGTGCCCGCAGTTCAGGCACTTCCACACCTTCACGCCCTCACGCTCAAACACCTCGCCCGACTCGATGCGCTCGACGAGTTTGTTGTAGCGCTCCTCGTGGGCCTTCTCGACGGCGGCGACGCCACGGAACTTCTCGGCGATCTCGACAAAGCCCTCCTCCTCGGCGGTCTTGGCGAACTCGTCGTACATCGTGGTCCACTCGTAGTTCTCGCCCGCAGCGGCGTCGCGCAGGTTGTCCAGAGTGCCCGGAACGGCGCCGTCGTGCAGATACTTAAACCACAGCTTGGCGTGCTCGGACTCGTTGCCCGCCGTCTCGGCAAAAATATTCGAGATCTGAACGTAGCCGTCCTTTTTGGCCTTGGATGCATAGTAGCGATACTTGGTGTGTGCCTGGGACTCACCGGCAAAAGCGGTCTCGAGGTTCTTCTTGGTTTGGGAATTCTCAAAATCCATAGGTGTACTTCCCTTCAACGCATGCCGCCCACAGACTTTGAGCGGCCTTGCTTTAAGGATGCCCTCATGCCGAGAATTTAAACCTTACAATCCCGTTCTTCAGATTCGAGTGAGCTACACACTCAGCCAACGATCGCCCTCGGAGCCGCAAAAGCCCTCGCGCTCCAGATCGGCAAGAATGCTTGCGACCAGCTCGCGCTCGACCGGCTCTCGGCCGGCTGCCGTCTCCATCTCGTTAACGCCTGCAACGGCTTCATCGAGCGTAATACCTGCCGGTTGCCCATCGCGCGCCGCCAGCAGCATGCGCACAATGTGGGCGCGCTTTTGGCGACGCGAGCCCTCAAACTTGGACTGACGACTATAGCCCGCCGACCGCCTGGACGGATTGGGCAGCGTCTTTTTAAGATACGCGCCGTAATCCAGCAACGCGTAATACCATGCGCGCGGCGTGTCGGCATCGTCTTGAGGCACGGCAAAGGGCGCAATCTCATCCGCCGCCGCACCAGGGGCCGCCGGACAGGCGGCTTGAATCAGCGGCACCAGCTCGCGATCGGGAACGGCCGGCACATCGGGAAAGAAATGATGCAAAAAGACCGTGCGCACATTGGTCTCTAGATACACGCCTGGAAGATCAAACGCAAACGAACGGATGCCCTGCGCCGTTGCCGGGCCAATGCCGGGCAGAGCGACCAAGTCACGCGTCTCACGCGGAAACTCCCCGTCCCAGTCCTCTACAACGCGCTGAGCGGCCCCATGAAGCGCCAGAGCGCGTCGGTTGTAGCCCATGCCCTGCCAAGCGTCCAAAACATCGGAAGGCGCGGCCTGGGCAAGCGCCTGCACAGTCGGAAAACGATCGAGCCACACCGGCATGCGCGCCTCCACACGCGGCACCTGCGTTTGCTGCAGCATGACCTCAGAAAGCCAAATGATGTACGGATCGCGTGTGCGGCGCCACGGAAGGTCGCGATAACGCAGGACCCCTTCCGAACGAATCATCGAACGAAAGGGGTCCTGAATCATGGCTATGCTCCTTATGCGGCGCTATTCCTCCCGGTAAGCGCACGCGCAGGTGGCGTACTCGGGAAACGCTTCGCGGTCGGCGAACTTGGGATCGACGGCCGGGAACTGGCGGTGAGCGACGATGTCGCCGAGCGAAACGGAATCGAGGTAGTCGCGCATCAACGCCTGGGCTCCGGCCCACAGGGGATGATAGCAGCACGCGCCCATGCGCGCACAGTCACCATCGGGCGCGGTGCAATCGTTCATAACCATAGGACCCTGAACGGCCTCGACGACCTGGCGGATAGTGACGTCGTCCGGACTGACCTTGAGACGCATGCCACCGTGGACGCCACGCAGGCTCTCCACAATACCGGCCTGGACCAAACCGTGCTGAATCGAGCGGGCAAACGAATACGGGACATTGACCTCTTCGGCAGCGGTGCGAACAGAAAGCAAACGCTCCGGATCCTCGGCAAGCATCGCCAGCATGCGAAGGGCGTAATCAGTCTTCCTCGATATGTCCATTTTTCCCCTTTCAAGGAATACGAACAGCTCGAACGAGCTCCGGGGCCGAGCTTGTGTCGAGACGCTAAATGACCGCCAGGACATCCAAATGGTAAATCGGATATCCACTGAGTGCCGCGCTTGGAGCGAAATGCATCAGATGCGGCGCACAGTGCAATTTAGTATAACCTAACCCCCTGTCTCGTAGAACAGGTGTTGCGCAACAAAGCTGTTGTTCAGACAGATATACTTATTAGATTTTACTTGCGTTCCCGAAGGCGCGGGGATTCTGGGCGAAGATGCACCAGGGCGATCGTTCTATCGAAACAAAGTGCATCAAACGCAAAAAGCCACGTCCGAAGACGTGGCTTTAATTGCGTTGGCGGGAAGTACGGGGCTCGAACCCGCGACCTCCGACGTGACAGGCCGGCGCTCTAACCAAACTGAGCTAACTCCCCAGGCAGTCGTTCGCGTTTGTTTCCGCTCGCGTGCGCTGCGGGGATTAGTATACACAGAAGTCTGTCCGCCGCGCAACAACTTTTTTGAAAAAATTTTTCGGTCCCTCCGGGAGGGTCTCCGGGGCCGGCTGGCGCGGGTTAAGTTTGCTGCTCTACAGTCCTGCGCAAGACGGAAAGCACATTAAGTGCTTTCCTTTGCGTGCGGAACTCGCGACAAACTTAA
>CABUGI010000142.1 GCA_902491055.1 uncultured Collinsella sp.
CAAAAACTCATCCAACATTAATCTTGGCTCAAGAATCGCTTAATCTATAACCTGCACTATAGAGTTCGACCAAGGGCGGGGCGGCGCCGCGCAACGCAGGCCGCCGAACGCAACGCTCGCGCCCGGGCAGATCGCCCGGCGTCGCGCCCATCGAACGAAAGGACAGGTCATGGACGACCTCGAAAAAGTTGAAACCATCCGCACCAAGTGCAACGTGAGCTACACCGATGCCAAGGCGGCGCTCGACGCTGCCGACGGCAACGTTTTGGATGCCATCATTTGGCTCGAGTCGCAGGGCAAGACGCAGACCACGTCGGCGCACGCCGCCACCGAGTCCGCGCCGGTCGACGAGCCCTCGGCCGAGATGGTCGCCGCGCAGGCAGCCTACGAAAAGTCGAGCGAAAAGACCGACTTCTCCAAGAAGATGGACAGCGTGTGGGAGTACCTCAAAAAGCTCTTCCGCCTGAGCCTGGACACCAAGTTTATCGCCACGCGCCGCGACGCGATCATCCTCAACATTCCCATCCTGATCCCCATCGTCGCGCTGTTTGCCTGGGGCGCCACGATATGGCTGATGCTGATTGGCCTGTTCTTTGGCATGCGTTACCGCATCGATAGCGACGGCGACGTACCCGGCAGCATCAACAACCTTATGAATCACGCTGCCGATGCCGCGGACGACATCAAGCAAAATCTGAACGACGACAAGTAATCACAGACGGGGGCACGCATGGCACGGATCCTGATCGTAGAGGACGAGGAGAAAATCGCCCGCTTTGTGACGCTCGAGCTGGAGCACGAGGGCTACCAGGTGGAACATGCCGCCGACGGCCGCACCGCCGTGGACCTGGCACTGGAGCGCGACTACGATTTGATTCTGCTCGACGTGCTGTTGCCGCAGCTCAACGGCATGGAGGTGCTGCGGCGCGTACGCAAGCACAAGGATGTGCCGGTGATCATGGTCACCGCGCGCGACGCCGTGATGGACAAGGTGGCCGGGCTCGATGCCGGCGCCGACGATTACTTGACCAAGCCGTTTGCGATCGAGGAGCTGTTCGCACGGATCCGCGTGGCGCTGAAGCGCTCGGAGGCCGTGCGGGCGGCTTCGGGCGTTGGTGGCGTTGAGGCGGGCATGGCGGGCGGCGCGGACGTCGGCGCCGTCGCGATGCCCCCGGTCAGCGGCTCGACCCAGGCATCCGCCTCGCCCTCCCCCGCCGCACTCACCGTGGGATCGGTTGTGCTCGATCCCGACCGCCGCGAAGTCACGGTCGGAGGCTCACCCATCGTGCTCACGGCCCGCGAGTTCGACGTCCTCGCCCTGCTTATGGCGCATGCCGAGACCGTGCTCACGCGCGAGCGCATCGCGCACGAAGCGCTGGGCTACGAATACGTGGGCGACACCAACAACGTCGACGTACACATCGCGCACCTGCGTGCCAAGATCGAGGACGCCGGCAGCGCCCGCATCATCCAGACCGTGCGCGGGGTGGGCTATGTCTGCCGTGCGTAACGCCGAGGCCAAGCGCGTCACCTCCATCGCCCGCGCCATCAACTGGAGCTATATGTGGCGCCGTCTGATGAGCTACATCTGGCTCGATCTGTTGCTGGTAGTGATTGCGGCGGCGATCCTCGTCTATGGATACAACCAGACACTGCCCGACGACACGTTTACCGCAGGATGGATCCCCAGCGCCACCGTTCGCGGCATGTCGCTGAAGCCCGCGCGCGGCTGGGACCTGACAACGCTCACTTATACCGTCGAGTTTGCGCGTACCACCAAGACTTTCCCCCTCGCACAGGACCTCGTCGCGCTATGGCCTCTCTACCTTGCCGTTGTGGGTTGGCAGGTCATCAGCGTACTCAACATGCTCGGCGGCGCGAGGCGCGTACGCCGCACCATGGCGCCTCTCAACGATCTGGCCTTGCGCGTGGACGAGCTCGGCCGCATGCAGCTCTCCGGCGGCAAGATGGAAACGCTGGAGCAGGCCATCGTGCGCGCAAGCGTCGACTCACCAAGCGTCACCACCGGCGATGCCGACCTGGCAAGCATCGAGGTCGCACTCAACCGCCTGCTGCGCCAGATGCAAGAGGCCAAGCTGCAGCAGATGCGCTTTGTCAACGATGCAAGCCACGAGCTGCGCACGCCCATCGCGGTGATTCAGGGCTACGTAAACATGCTCGACCGCTGGGGCAAAGACGACCCGGACGTGCTGGCAGAATCCATCGCGTCCCTCAAGGCCGAAAGCGAGCACATGCAGGAGCTCGTGGAGCAGCTGCTGTTTTTGGCGCGCGGCGATGCCGGACGCACGGTCCTGCGGCGTGCGGATACCAACCTGGCCGCACTGGTCGGCGAGGTATGCGAGGAATCGCAGATGATCGATACCGCGCACACGTATCAGCTGGCATACGACGCCGCGCTTGTCAGCGACCCGCGCTGCGATGCGCCCGTCGACGTGGCGCTCGTGAAGCAAGCCCTGCGTGTGATCGTGCAAAACGCCGCCAAGTACTCGGATGCGGGAACGACCGTCACATTTGGCATAACGCCGGATGCGGGCGCGGGCACGATCGACATAAGTGTTGAGGACGAGGGCATCGGCATGAACCAGGAATCCGCAGCTCACGCGTTTGAACGGTTCTACCGCGCCGACAACGCACGCGATGCCGGCGCACAGGGCTCGGGTCTGGGGCTTGCCATTGCCAAGTGGATCGTCGATAGCCATGGCGGCGTCATCGGCGTGACCTCGGTCGAGGGCGTCGGCAGCCGCTTTACGATTCGCCTGCCGCGCTAGGAAGCCCCTCGGCATAATCAGAACCACCCTTAAAAAGGGTGGTTTGCTCTTAGGGTATAACCCACGGGCC
>CABUGI010000143.1 GCA_902491055.1 uncultured Collinsella sp.
GGCCCGTGGGTTATACCCTAAGAGCAAACCACCCTTTTTAAGGGTGGTTCTGATTATTGAGCTGACATCAACGTGGGATTGAAAGTACTTACCGAAATAATCGTCTTGTCCCTGCCCCGAATGCAGCTCTTCGAGGGTTTTACGAACGCTGTCTTGATCGTCGAACTTGAACTCAGCCGCATCTGGGAGAAGAGTATCGACGCTTATGCCCTCCTTCGCGCAATAGGCCTCGTATCCGTCGGCCAACTTGGAATCGCCCACATGCCGGCAACCGGTTATGCGGTGAATCATCATCGACTTGCCTATGGAGTTATCGCCGATAATCGCATTGATTCCGGGCGAAAGCGGTATGTCAAAGCACTTGCCGTCAATTGAGAGTTCAAGCGAATCGAGCTTCGAAGAGCTGGCGCTGAAGAACGAGCAGTCGCCGACCTTGATTCTCGAGGGGTCGGTGATCGCCATGAGCAGACCTTCGAAAGTTGGTAGGCATTTCAGGCTGGAGAACGAAATCTCACCGCCTTCTCTCCCTGGATAGGTCGCCCAATCATGGCAATCGCTCCCGACAACAAACGGGACGGCATCTTTGGGATAGGTCTCGATGAGTCTCTTGATGTCGAGCTCTCGCCGCTTGTTGCGAATTTCGACCGCATCGACAAACTCGGTCAAAATCACTTCGCTGGCGCAATCCGCGCCGAGACTGCTAACGTCTCGCTTCGCTTCCTGCCCGGCTGATTTCTCGTGCCCGATGAGGACTGCGTTGAGGCCGATGTCCCTCAGGACCTTGGCGAAGCAGTCTTCGGTAAAAGCACTACTATCGAGATCGTCGTAGCGCGGCTTCCCGTTCTCGTCACAGATGACCTCGGCGATCCCGTTAATCAAATCGGGGCGCTGGTCATCGAAGACCGCTACGATATGGACGACGGTCGGCTCCTCGTCTCCTGAGCGAATGGACACACTGAACTCAATCCCAGGAAGAACTTTGTTCAGGCAGCCATTCCCCTCCTTTTCCTTCAAAGTGAAGTAAAGGTCTTTGTCAAAGCAATCGTGGTCGGTGATTGCGCACATGTTGATGCCATGAGCCTCCAAACCGCGAAGCAGCACATTAACATGGTCTTTGTCGCAATCGGCAAGTTGCTTCTTGCCTTTGTCCTTTGTGACGATACTTGCAGCAGAATGGATATGGAGATCGATTTTGGTCGGCTTCGTGACTATGCGTTCCAATTGCACCTCCTATGCTGTCCGGGCGATTTGCCTATCGCCCAACATTCATATCACATGGCTCATCTCGGGCGATGAGCCATGTGATATGAACCTCTCTAGCAAAACTTCTTCATCCCTATGTTAATCCCATTCCTCGATGCGGGTTAGATACTAATTGGCGCCTAACTTCATTGCTGACAACCTCGACGTCAGCGGCTTTCTCCCTTGATTGTCAACTTCATCCGACACCCCAAAAAATGCTTCCAATCAAGTGCGCATGTCGCCCATGCATGTTCCATGCGTATCTAAATCTCACAGTCAATAAACGTAAGCTAGGCGTAGTTCGGAACAGAGTTTTTAGGGGTGATCATAATTTGAAGAAAGGTACTTGGCTCCATTCTCAGTGCGAAAACGCATATGGCTATCACGTCAGATGTTGCATGCGCGAAAAGGGCAACGCTCCCTATCCGGAAGTGTTGCCCCCAAAGCTTCAACAGAGTTCTTGTATGGCAGCAAGATGCGTTGCGCCGCCTCAGCAGCGATATGCTGCAGTGGTCGCGGTGGTGGTCTTGGGCCTGGAGGACGTGGACACCGTGGTCTTGGTTACTGTCGTTGTTTTCTTGGTTGTCGCGGCCGCGGGTTTCAGCGCGGGATTTGCCGTGGGTCCCGTGGTGGGATCTCCAGCAGCGGGAGTAGCATCGACGGGAGACTTGTCCGCGCTATCGCCAGGCACATCGCCCCCGTCGGTCTCCCCCGCCGGAGGCGTGGCGACATCGGGCTCAACCACCACATGCAGTGCTACCGCACCGGAGGCATCCACCACGCCACTAGCACCAAAGCCCCCGCCAGCAGGCGTCACAAACCGTGCGGCCACGAGCGACCCGCCCGCGCACGCAACACCGCCGTCGGCACCGGTCGCATCAAGCCACGAGGCATCGACAAAAAGCCGGCATCCAGCCGCGCCAGCACCAATGCCAGCATCCTGCAGATACACGCCGTAGGCGTGCATGCCCGCTCCGGACCCGGCGCCCGCGGCAACGACGCGCCCGCCGCCGCGCACGGCCATGTCGCCTGCGATCGCGCCGGCAACCGCCTCGTCCGTAATATCGGCCCCGTCCGCCCGGGCATCGACGGTGCATCCGTCCACCACGAGCGCCTGCGAAACGTGGATCCCGCACTGCGAGCCCGTCGCCGTCAGGGACCCGGTGCCGCGAAGCGTCAGGTTGCCCCACACCTCCATGCCGCACAGCGTGATGTCCGCATCGGGCGCATGCGACTCCGTCACGGAGTTTTGCCCGACAAGCGTCAGCACCAGGTCGCCGTCGGCGCCGATGGCCTCGCCCGCGTAGCCGTTAAGCTCCAGGTGGTCGGCATCGGTCCAGGCCCAACCGGGGCCCGACACGCCCGGCTCGTAGTACGTCGCGCCCGCAATGATGAGGCTCTCCGCACCCGCGGCATAAGAAGGCCCGCCCAGCAAAACGGATCGCGTCGAAAATGTTGGTGTAAGGGTGACGCCCTAGCGCCCGTTTAACGAAGAACGGCCTTCGTCCTAGAATCTGAAATCACCAC
>CABUGI010000144.1 GCA_902491055.1 uncultured Collinsella sp.
AGGAAAGCACTTAATGTGCTTTCCGTCTTGCGCAGGACTGTAGAGCAGCAAACTTCATGCCCTCCGGTCCGCCCCGGGAGCCACCGCTAAGTTATCCCCCGGCATTCAGAAAATCTAAGTGCCAAAAAATAAGATTTTTTGACTCCGTGTTGTATAACCCGCCATTCGTGGGTACCATTCAACGCGTACGCAAACAAAAAGGGTTAATTCGCGTGGCATAACCACGCGGCCCAAAAAGGAGGAAACAAGCATGTCGTCTTTGAAGCCGCTTGCAGATCGCGTCCTGGTCAAGCCCGACGAGGCCGAGCAGAAGACCGCTTCTGGTCTGTATATCGCCAGCAACGCTCAGGAGAAGCCGCAGCGCGGCACCATCGTTGCCGTGGGCGCCGGCAAGGTCAACGACAAGGGTGAGCGCATCCCCATGGACGTCAAGGTCGGTGACGTTGTCATCTACGGTAAGTTCGGTGGCAACGAGGTCAAGGTCGACGGCGAGAAGTATCTGCTGATGCGCGCCGACGACATCTACGCTGTCGTCGAGGCCTAGTCTCGTCGGAATCTCTGATTCGTCTTTGAACGCGCCCGCCGCATAGGACTCGGAAGCGGCGACGCGAGTCACATTTCTTTTGGAGGATTACCTACCATGGCAAAGAACATTACGTTCAACACCGATGCCCGCGCTAAGCTTGCCAAGGGCGTCAACACTCTGGCCGACGCCGTTACCGTCACCATGGGCCCCAAGGGCCGCTACGTTGCGCTGCAGCGCACGTTCGGTGCTCCGACCATCACCAACGACGGCGTTTCTGTCGCCAAGGAGATCGAGCTCGAGGACAACATCGAGAACATGGGCGCTCAGCTGGTGAAGGAGGTCGCCACCAAGACCAACGACACCGTGGGTGACGGCACTACCACCGCAACTCTGCTCGCTCAGGCCATCGTCAACGACGGTCTGCGCAACGTCGCCGCTGGCGCCAACCCGCTGGCCATCCGTCGCGGCATCGACAAGGCCGTCAACGCCGCCGTCGCCGAGATGAAGAAGCAGGCCAAGCCGGTCGAGACCAAGGAGCAGATCGCTTCCGTCGGTACCATCTCCGCCGGTGACCCCGAGGTCGGCGAGAAGATCGCCGAGGCCATGGAGGTCGTGGGCAAGGACGGCGTCATCACCGTCGAGGATTCCCAGACGTTCGACATCACCATCGACACCGTCGAGGGCATGCAGTTCGACAAGGGCTATGTCTCCGCTTACTTCGTTACGGACAACGACCGCATGGAGGCCGTGATGAAGGATCCGTACATCCTCATCACCGACCAGAAGATCTCCAGCGTTCAGGACATCATGCCCGTTCTCGAGGCTGTCCAGCGCGCTGGCCGTGGCCTGCTCATCATCGCTGAGGACATCGACGGCGAGGCACTGCCGACCCTGGTCCTCAACAAGATCCGTGGCGCCCTCAACGTCTGCGCCGTCAAGGCCCCGGGCTACGGCGATCGCCGCAAGCGCATCCTCGAGGACATCGCCGTCCTCACCGGTGGCCAGGCTGCCCTGGACGAGCTGGGCGTGAAGGTTGCTGACATCACCGCTGATATGCTCGGTACCGCTAAGTCCGTCACCATCTCCAAGGACAACACCGTCGTCGTCGGTGGCGCTGGCTCCAAGGAGGCCATCGACGCTCGTATCGCTCAGATCAAGGGTGAGATGGAGAACACCACCTCTGACTTCGACCGCGAGAAGCTCCAGGAGCGCCTGGCCAAGCTCTCCGGTGGCGTTGCCGTCATCAAGGTCGGCGCTGCTACCGAGTCCGAGCTCAAGGAGATCAAGCACCGCGTCGAGGACGCCTTGCAGGCAACCCGCGCTGCTGTCGAGGAGGGCATTGTCGCCGGTGGCGGCGTCGCCTTCATGGACGCTGCTCCTGCGCTCGATGCTGTCGAGATCGACGACCCCGAGGAGAAGATCGGCGTCGATATCGTCAAGAAGGCTCTGACTGCTCCGGTCGCTACCATCGCCAAGAACGCTGGTTTTGAGGGCGCTGTCGTGGTCGACAAGGTCGCCGAGCTGCCCGCCGGCCAGGGTCTCAACTCTGCCAACGGCGAGTGGGGCGACATGATCGAGATGGGCGTCCTCGACCCCGTCAAGGTCAGCCGCGTCACCCTGCAGAACGCTGCTTCTGTCGCCAGCCTGATCCTCATCACCGAGGCTACCGTCTCCGATGTCCCCAAGAACACTCAGCTTGAGGACGCAATCGCTGCTGCTACCGCTGGTCAGCAGGGCGGCGGTATGTACTAAGGCCGACAAGGTCTAGAACTCCCACCGGGAATCCGGGGGCGTGACGGGGTTTCTCTCCGGAACGTCCTCGGACATGCAAAGAGGCTCCGCATCGCGCTTCGCGCTGCGGAGCCTCTTTGCGTCCTGACGCTCCTATATGGCAAGGTCTTTTTTAGAATCCATTTTTCGCTCGGCCTCGAAGGCCTGCCTGTCCCAATCGAGCGGGAGCCCCGCCTCGACCC
>CABUGI010000145.1 GCA_902491055.1 uncultured Collinsella sp.
AACTGCGGGAATGGCCTATCCGCTCAATGTGTTCGGCTGAGATCGGAAATCAACCACGCAGACAGGATGTATTTGTGTCCGCACGGGACCGTAGACTTCTCAATAAGGTTACACACCGGTTTATCCGGCTGTTAGAGGAGCTGCTATGTACGAGCCTTCACGTGTTCTTCTGTCATTTCACATTGCAGGATTTCAGTATGCCGATGGCGCCTTGGTCCTGGGCGATCTTAAAGCGGGCGATAAGCTGACGCTGTGTGCCGAGCGCGATAATCCCCATGACCCTGAGGCGGTTGCGATCTATTACGGCAACACCAAGCTTGGCTATGTTCCGGGAAACGAGGTCGGCCCGCTGTCCTTGATGATGTATTACGGCCACGAGGACGTATTTGAGGCCCGCGTGCAACAGGTTGCTCCCGAGCGCAGCCCGTGGCATCAGGTGCGCGTTGGCCTCTATGTGGTGGATGCTCGCTAATCGGTAAGGGAAGCTGCCATGTTTGACGACGATGACCTGTTCGATTTGACGGATGATCCGTTTGAATGGGATATGCTACTCGATGACGATGAGTTGGAGCAGGGCCGTAGGAAACGGCAGGACAAGAAAACTCAGGGTGACGCTTCGAAAAAGCAAGACAAGCGCCGTCGAGGTCTGTTCGGCGGGCTCTTTGGCTAACCGACGCGCCAGAGCGTCTGTATACTAGGCACGTGTTAGACGCGTTGCGAAATGAGGACACAGACGATGATGTGGTTTACCGCCGACCTGCACCTGGGCGATACGAATATCTTGCACGACATGGATCGGCCGTTTGATTCGGTCGAGGAGATGAACCGCAAGGTCATCGATGCCATCAATGAGTGCGTGGCTGCGGACGACCGCCTCTATATTCTGGGTGACTTTACCTATCGTTTGCCCCTGGCGGAGGCGGTGCGCCTGCGCGAGCGTATCGAATGCCAGAACGTGACGCTCATCCGCGGTAACCATGACGGCGACTGGGAAGATTCCGACGTATCGCAGATTTGGGAAGACGTGCGCGATTACCTGGAGATTGCTCCCGGCTATGCCAAGGGCCATCGTCTGGTTATGAGCCACTACCCCATGCTCAGCTGGAACGGCAAGGCACGTGGCGCCATTATGCTGCATGGGCATATCCACAGCAGGGGTGACCGCGCCAACGCACGCAACCGCGATCGCGAGCGCCCTATCTTTCGCTACGATGTCGGTCTCGATGCCAACGATTACAAGCCCGTAAGCCGCGATCAGATTCTTAGCTTTTTTGGGCTATAGGGCGCCAGAGCCACCACAAAGGGGACAGGCACCTTTGTGGTGGCTCTGGCGCCGTTGCCATTATGGCGGCGGCGCCTTTTTTGTCCGCGCGGCGCGGTAGAGTGTAGCCGGTTGATATTTGCGTCCATCGAGGAGCTGCTATGAACGAGATCAAGTGCCCGCATTGCGGCGAAGTTTTTAAGGTCGATGCATCCGGCTATGCGGATATCGTCAAGCAGGTGCGCGATGCCGAGTTCTCGCGCGACCTGGATGAGCGTGTGAAGGCAGTCCAGCGTGAGGGTGAGCAGGCGCTGGAGCTTGAGCGCTCGCGTTCGACGGCTGCCTTGCAACAGGCAGAGTCTCAGCGCAATGCCCAGCTTGTCGAGCAGAAGAACACTGCGGATCAGAAACTGGCGCAAGAGGTTGCCAAGCGCGATGCTGAGCTTGCCGAGCTGCGCGCTAAGCTCGAGGGCGCTGCCGTAGAGCGCGAGAGTGCAAGCCAGCGCGCGGCGGTAGAGGCGCGAGCCAATGCTCAAAAGGAAAATGCCGAACTCCAGCGTGAGATTGATAGCCTGCGTGCGCAGCTTGGGCGCAAAGATGACGAAGCAAAGCTTGCCGAGTCGGCGGCGCGCAACGCTGCTCAAAACGATTTAGCTGCACGTGATGCTCAGATTGCCGAGCTGCAGGCCAAGCTTGCCGCGGCGGACAAGGCCCAGGAGATGGCGCTTGCCGCCGCTGCGGCTGAGTCGCAGCGCGAGCTCGATGCCGCTCGCAGCGAGGCCGAGCGCGCGCTTACTGACTATCGCGCGACGGTACAAGAGAAGTTTTCCGCCGCAAGGGCTCAGTCCGAGCAAGAGGCCGAGGGCCTGCGTGCCCAGCTGCGCGAACAGGAGCTGACGGCCAAAATGAACCTATCGGAGGCGGTCGCCGCGGCGGAGCGTGAGCGTGATGAGGCGCGTGCCAAGCTGACGAGTGAGCTGGCGGTGCGCGATTCGCGTGAGGAACAGGCCAAGGCAGCCCACGAGCTTGAGCTCGCGCAGGCCAAGCGCGTGAGCGACGAGTTGATCCGCTACAAGGACGAAGAGATTGAGCGCCTTAAGGAAATGAAGATCCGCCTGTCCACCAAGATGGTGGGCGAGTCGCTCGAGCAGCACTGCGAGACCGA
>CABUGI010000146.1 GCA_902491055.1 uncultured Collinsella sp.
TCCGCGAACTTCTCAAAACAAGGCAGGCACCCCGGCCCCGCCGGCAAATAGCGGACACTCCGCATGCAATCTATGCAAACAAACAAGTACGCTTAGCTACATTCGGTAAGATCGAGCACGCTGCCCTTCACGATAAGCGCCGGCTCCAGAACGACTTCTTCGGCACGTCTACCGCCCCTACCGGCAAGGCGCTTGGACATGCAGCCAAAAGCATGCTCCGCGAGGATACCAGGATCCTGCTCAATCGCGGTCAGCGCCGGCTCAAAGAGAACGTCGGCGGCCGAGTTGTCATAACTCACCACCGAGATGTCGCCCGGGATGCTCTTCCCCATCTCGTGCAAGCGCTTGAGCAGACCGAGGGCAATGTTATCCGAGCTTGCGAACACGGCGGTGGCATCAGTTGCGAGCACCGCCTCCGAGGCCTCGTAGGCACTCGGAATGTAGTACTCGCTCTCAAACTCCAAACGCGCGTCGATAGGCAAGCCAACCTCGCGCAGTGCGCGCTCATAGCCGGCAAGTCGCTTACGCCCCGTATTGGAACGGCGCGCGTTAACCAAGCAGGCAATGCGACGGTGGCCCTGCTCGATCAGATAGCGGGTGGCCATGTAGCCACCCATCTCGTGGTCGAACATCACCTTGTCGCACTCGAGCCCTTCAATGGCACGGTCGACCATTACGGCCGGGATGGGCAGGTGGCTGACTTCTTCGCGCAGGGCGCGGTCGTCGGAGAACTCGTCGCCCACGACCAGGAAGACGCCATCAACGCCGCGCGTTACCAGCTGGCGCAGCAGCTCCAGATCGTCATCGGCGCTTCCACCCGAGCTGGTAATGAAGAGCGCATAGCCGTCCTCGCGACAGCGCTTTTCCAGGCTACCGGCGAGCGAGGCAAAAAAGCGGCTCTCGATGTTAGGGACGATAAGGCCCAGGGTGCGCGACTCGCGCATGACCAGGCTGCGCGCGATCTGGTTGGGAACATAGTGGTTGCGCGCCGCGACCTCTTTGATGAGCTTACGGTTTTCTTCCGAGATGCGACAGGGCCGATTATTGAGCACAAGCGAGACCGACGAGGGGGAAAGCCCCACCTCCTGGGCGATCTGCTTGAGGGTGACTTTGTTGGCCATCTCGCTCCTTCCGGGTTTACGCGCAATCTCTTGAAAGTATAGCGACTACCCCTCTACCTCGGTGATAAACACTTTACCAATCCGGTGGACGGCTGTTTTATCGCCGCCAGCGCACCAAATCCGTCCGGGTGGGGTATATTGCAATCGATTGATGACAACGACCACCAAAAGGCGGATATTCGTATGCACGAGAACGACTTTTTTAACGAGGACCTGCTGTGCGCGCTTGCTGGCGTTGCCGGCGAGGACAACGTACTGATGAGCGAGCCCATGCGCGAGCACACCACGTTTAAGATCGGCGGCCCGGCCGACGTCTTTGTCACGCCCGATACCGAGCAGGGCCTCGTCGCCACGCTCGATACCTGCTATCGCTGCGATCTGCCCCTCACCATCGTGGGCAACGGCTCCGACCTACTCGTCGGCGACAAGGGTATCCGCGGCGTCGTCGTGGCGTTGGGCGAAGGCCTCTCCGACATTACGATCGACGGCACGCACGTCACGGCAGCAGCCGGCGCGCTGCTTTCCGATGTCGCAGCCGCGGCAGCCGAGGCCTGCCTCACCGGCATGGAGCCCATCTCGGGCATCCCCGGATCGGTCGGCGGCGCCTGCTACATGAACGCCGGTGCCTACGGTGCCTGCATGGCCGATGTGCTGGAGTCCGTGCGCGTCTACAAACCCGCTCGCCAGCTCGACGACGGCACCCGCGGCAGCGGCAATATCATCGAGTTCGATGTCGACGAGCTCAACCTGGGTTATCGAAAGAGCCGCATCGCCGATGACGGCTTTATCGTGCTTTCGGCCACCTTCAATCTCGCCCCGGGCAACGCCGCGATGATCAAGGCCGACATGGACGACTACCGCCAGCGCCGCGAGGACAAGCAGCCGCTCAACATGCCGAGTGCCGGCTCCACTTTCAAGCGCCCCGAGGGTTACTTTGCCGGCAAACTCATCATGGATGCCGGCCTGCGAGGACACGCCGTTGGCGGCGCGCAGGTGAGCGAGAAGCACTGCGGCTTCATCGTCAACGCCGACCACGCCACCGCCGCCGATGTCGACGAACTCATCCGCCACATCCAGGCAACCGTCAAAGACCAATTCAACGTAGACCTAGAACCCGAAGTCCACCGAGTAGGCGAATTCCTTTAACAAAGAAGGCCCCGAAAGGGGCCTTCACTTTCTTTAATTCAGATAAACCAGTCCGGTGTGTGACGTATTGGACCCGAGAGGTCCGTGGCTGCCCGAAAGGCATTAGGTTGATCGCGAGTTCCGCACGAGCCGGAGAGCACTT
>CABUGI010000147.1 GCA_902491055.1 uncultured Collinsella sp.
GACGGAAAGCACATTAAGTGCTTTCCTTTGCGTGCGGAACTCGCGACAAACTTAACCCGCGCCAGCCGGCCCCGGAGACCCTCCCTGCCGTCACTTTGTTCGAGCCGTTGTTGTTGCTCGCCGCTTCGCGGCTCGGCGGCCCCGTTCTCCGCGGCGGGGGTGTCTAAGGTTCTTGTTGAAACTCTGCCTTTAGCTCAAATGGAAACGGGGGACGCATCTGCATCCCCCGTTTTTGTTGTGATTACTCTAGGTCAATAAACTTAGTGCTTAGGATCTTGCCGTCTTTTACTAGCATTCTGGCCATGGTGGGGCCTCGGGTGCCTCTGGGGTAGCTGGCGCTGCCCGGGTTGAGGACTAAGCAACGGCCCACTTGGGCTTCTTTGGTTACGTGGGTGTGGCCGTTGATGGCTACGTCTACGGATCCCACCGGAAGGTCTTCGCGGTAGTGGGCTACGGCGAATTTGAGGCCTTCGTAGGTAAAGAGCGCAAGACGGTCTACATCGGGGCCGTAGTCGCGGTAGTAATCGTTGTTGCCCAGTACGGCCCGCACGGGGGCGATGGTGCATAGGTGCTCGTAGTCCATCTCTGACGTGAGGTCGCCAGCGTGGATGATCAGGTCTGCGCCCTCAAGCTCATCCAGGAGCGCAGGCGAAAGATAGCCGTGGGTGTCCGAGATGATGTCGATACGCTTGGCGCTTGCACTATTCATGGGATCCCTTCCGCAAAAAACGATTCAGCAGATGCATGCAAAAAAGGCCCCACGGCTCCGCAGACGATGGGTCTACAGGGCTGCGGGGCCAGTGTGCTAGAGACTCAGGGCCTTCTTGAGCGGCACGACGCGACGGCGCGAAACCGGCACGCGCTCGTCGACGCCCGTAATGCCCAGCTGGATGGCACCCGAGGGCACCGTCTCGACATCCGTGACGCACGCCAAGTTGACGATATAGCGGCGGTGAACACGGAAGAAGCCAAAGTCGCAGAGCTTGGCCTCAAACTGCGCCAGCGAGGTTGTCGACAAAAAGCGATCATCGACGGTATAGATGCAGGAGTAATCGTCCTTGGCCATGATAAAGCGAATGTCGTCCACGGGAATGAGCACCTTGCGGCCGCCCTTTTCCACCGGGATACGCTCGATGGTCACCTTGCTGTCCGTAACCGGCTTGGCGCGTTGCATGACCTTCTCAATCGCGCGATCCAAGCGAGCTTCCTCGACCGGCTTCATCAGATAATCGACGGCATCCACGTCGAATGCCTCGACCGCATGGTCACTATACGCAGTCACAAACACGATCGCCGGCGGATTTTTGAGCTTATGCAGCGCCTCGGCAAGTTGCAGGCCCGAGGCACCGGGCATCGAGATATCGAGAAACACGACATCCACGCGACTTTCCATAAGCATCTCGATGGCGGAGCGGACGCTCGACGCCTCCGTGATCGTGCCGATCTTGCCCGTTTGCTCGAGCAGGAAGCGAAGCTCCGAGCGAGCCGGCGCCTCATCATCCACAATCATCGCACGCAGCATAGGGATAAAACCTTTCGTCAACTAACTACGCCGGGCATCCGTCGCATGACGTTGAGCCCGTAGCCTTTTATTTTACTCTTGAATGTCAAAGATGCTCTCTGACAAATCAAGATGAAGGAGCACTTTGGTGCCCTTGCCCGGCGCCGATTCGACACGCGTATAGGAGTGCGGCCCATAAAAGCGATGGATGCGCTCCGAAATATTGTGCATGGCCACACCGGCGCCGCCACCCTGGGGAGAGCTGGCGTCGGGACGGGCAGAGCGCTCGTCAAACAGTCTGGCGGCGGTACCCTCATCCATGCCCACGCCATTATCGGCCACGGCAATCAAGATTGCATCCTCGCCGTCTTGGTGAACGGTCACGTCGATCCTCAGGGCGTCGTCATCGCCCATACCATGACGCACGGCGTTCTCGACAATCGGCTGGATCACGAACGCCGGCACCAGCGTATCTTCCACGTCCTCGGACACATCGAACGTCGCAAGCACGCGATCCTCGCCAAAGCGGGCCTTCTCAAAGGTAAGGTAGCGCTTGGTCTGTGCGACCTCGCGCGAGACCGGAATAAGCGATCCCGAGTTGTCGAGCGTGGCACGATAGAACGATGAGAACTCACGAAGCAGTTCGCGGGCCCGCAGCGGGTCGGTGCGCGTAAACGATGCAATGGTGTTCAGCGTGTTGAACAGGAAGTGCGGGTTAATCTGCGCCTGCAGCGCACGCACCTCGGCGCGCGCCGTGAGTTCCTTTTGCACCTCGAGCTCGTGGATGGCGAGCTGCGTGGACAAGATCTCGGCAAAGCCCGAGGCAAGCGCATACTGGGTACGGTCGACGGCGCGCGGGGTCTTGTAGTAGAACTTGAGCG
>CABUGI010000148.1 GCA_902491055.1 uncultured Collinsella sp.
GACGTCCCCTGACCATGGCCGGTGAGCCCGGCCCTCAGGCCGAGCGCGTTGCCGCTGTGGCGCAAAAGATTGCCGACGAGCTCGATCTTCCGTTGGAGTTTGAGGACGAGCGTCTGTCCTCGCAAGAGGCTAAGCGTATCCTGCGCGAGCAGGGCCTCAACGAAAAGCAGATGAGGGGCAAGATCGACATGATTGCCGCCAGCCTGTTTTTGCAGACGTGGCTCGATCGTAAAAACGAGGAGGTTTCGCATGCCTAGCGCTTCCGATCCGCGCCAGCAGAATCGTACACGGCAGCCGGCGTCGCGCCCTGCCCAGCCTGGCCAGCGTCCGGCACAGCCGACGCAGCGTGCAGCTCAGCCTGCCGCGCGCCCGGCGCAGTCCTTCTCTCATTCGGCCCAACCTGTTCAACGGACGGGTCAGCAGCCTTCTGCTCGTTCGGCCCAGCCTGCAGGCGGTACCCGCTTTAAGCAGCAGGCATCTACCCAGCGAGTGCAGGCCCCCCAGTCGCATTCGCATCACGCTCTCGGTTCCCACGGCGTTGCTCCGGCTACGCGCTCGAGCTATAACACGCACGTCCGCCGTGGTACACAAAAGAAAAGCTCCCCGGTGCCTATGATTATCGGTGGCGTCGTCGCCGTGCTTGCGCTTGTCGCGATCGTTTTCTTTGTCGTGCCAGCCGTCAAGGGCTTCTTTGGCGGTGAGGATGCGAAAGTCGCTGCTGGCCAGCAAGTTACTATCACGATTCCCGACGGTGCCTCGGGCGATACTATCGCCTCGATTCTCTCTGAGAACCATATCGTCGAAAATCCCAAGGATTACTATGCGGCGGTGAAAAAGCTCAACGCGGATATGTCGCTCAAGCCTGGTGATTATTCGTTCACTACACTCATGGATGCGACCAAGGCTGTTCAGCAGCTCATGGAAGGCCCCAACGCGGGCTCCAATGCGCTGACTATCCCTGAGGGCCTAACGGTCGATCAAGTCGCCGACCGTGTGGCCCAGGCCTACGACAGCATCTCTAAGGAAGACTTCCTCAACCAGGCCAAGGCCTCCAACTACGTTGACGACTATAGCTTCCTTAAGGGCGCCGCCAACGATTCGCTCGAGGGTTTCTTGTTCCCCAAGACCTATTCGCTGGGCGATTCGCCGACGGCCGATGACGTGATTCGCGCCATGCTCGATCAGTTTAAGACCGAGTACAAGTCGCTTGACTTTGCGAGCTGCGAAGCCAAGATCAAGGAACGCTACGGCGTGGAGATGTCCGACTACGACATCGTCAACTTGGCCTCTATCGTTGAGCGCGAGGGCCTCAACGCCGATCAACGTGCGCACGTGGCCTCGGTCTTCTACAACCGCCTTGCCGGCAAACTCGACGGTCTGCGCTATCTCAACAGCGATGCGACCATGATGTATGTCACCGGTGGCGAGGTTACCGCCGACGACCTGCAGAGCGATAGTCCGTATAACACCTATAAGCACGAGGGCCTACCGCCCACGCCCATCTGCTCTCCGTCGCTCGAGGCACTCAAGGCCACGCTTGAGCCGACCGACTCCGATGACCTGTATTTCTACATTACGCAGGACGAGGAGTACTTCTCGCAAACCTACGAAGAGCATCAACAGTCTTGGAATTAGCATGAGGATTTTTAGCCCCAAACGATACGTTGCCTCGGTCGATCGCATCGATCTCGATACCCTGTGGGCCGACGGCAAACGCGCCATTCTGCTCGATCGCGATAACACCCTGGTGCCGCGCGACACCGAGCAGGTCCCCGCCGCGATTTCCGCTTGGCTCGACGCCGCCCGCGCCAAAGGCTTTAAGCTGTGCATGGTGTCCAATAACTGGCATCTCGACCAGGTCATGGCGTCGGCACGCGAGCTGGGACTCGAGGCCATCAGCCACGCCATGAAGCCGGCGCCGTTTGCCCTCAAGGCGGGTCTTAAGCGCCTCGGCGCCACGGCTGACGAGGCGGTGCTGATCGGTGATCAGCTCTACACGGACGTGTGGAGCGGCAACTTCGCCGGCGTCGATACCATCCTGGTAAAGCCGCAGGCGACGCAGGACCTGTGGTATA
>CABUGI010000149.1 GCA_902491055.1 uncultured Collinsella sp.
CGTCCATATAGACAATGTGGTCCCAGTCGCCATACTCCGCGCGACGCACCTGACGTGCACGATGTGCGACGACGGGAATCCCAACCTCGCTCAGCTTGGCAACGGTACCGTGGTGTGGCGGGTTGCCGATCTCCTCGGTCGAGGTCGCAGCGGAATCGATGACAAACTCCGCCTCGCGCCCAGCGCGGCGCACGAGCTCGGTAAACACCGACTCAGCCATCGTCGAGCGACAGATATTTCCATAGCAGATAAAAAGAATGCGTTGCATGAGCGGCTTCCTTTCTAGGCGGTCGCGCAGGGCTTACAGACTGCTCTTGAGGCAGTTTGCTCCAATAAAGCCCGCTGCGTACAAGGGGAGGTGGCGCAGCTCGCGCCCGTCATCGGTTTCGCTGCGGGAAAAATTGTTCTCGGACAAAATGTAGGCATATGGCGATCGGGCTTTGTCCATAAACGACCCGAGGGTTCTCGCGTGCACGTTACGTGCGGACTTTACTTCGACGGGCACAATTTCCATACGGTCGGTCTGAAGTAAAAAATCGAGCTCGCCGGTCGTCTTCCAAGACGACGGCGGCACCCAGTAATACGTCTGCAAGCTATTGCCCGAAAATGCTTGCATGACCGAGTTTTCCGCCAGGGCGCCTCGGAAGTCGGAAGATAGCGCTATGGCGGAATCCTCTTTGAGGTCGAGCCAGAGCCGCGGGTTGATGCCGAGTTTGTAGAACATGAGGCCGGTATCGAGAAGATAGACCTTAAAGAAACTTCCATCTTCGTCGTCGAAGGGAACGAGGGGAGGCTCGATGCCTTCGGTCAGGTTGTTGACCGATATGATGCCGGCGCCTTCGAGCCAGTCGAGCGGCTCGATAAGCTTGGCGCGACGGCCTCCGCGTTCGACCTCGGAGTACTTGAATTTTTTTGTGGACGATCTCAGCAGCTGGGACGGAATGGAGCGCCAGACCTTGCGCGCCGCCACGCCGCTGATCCCGTTTTCGGGGTCGGTCATATCGGCGGTATAGGTCTCGTCGATTTCGCGCTGCTCGACGCGCGCATCCTCGATGGATAACGTCTTGCGATATGCGTTGACGGCGGCGGGCATGCCGCCCACGATCTGGTATCGATGAAACAGGCTGAGCGCGGCTTGGTGCGCGGCGTAGGTCTCGAGCGTGCCGGCGTGGGTACGAATGGCATTGGCCATCTGCTCCTCGTCGAGCGCCCAGAGAAACTCCTCGAACGACATAGGATGCATGGTCTCTTGACGAACGCCGCTGGGAAAAGGCAACTTGCGCTTGCGCGTGGCGACGCCGAGCTGACTGCCGGTCGCGCATATGCGCCAGCCCGAACCCGAAAAAAAGCGAAGCGAGTTGAGCGCCCGTTCGCAGAGCTGCACCTCGTCAAACAGGATGAAGGCGGTTTCTTTGCGAATGGGGGTGCGTTTATAGTCTGAGATTCGCGCCACGATGGCGTCAACGTCGTCGGTGGGACAGTCGAACAGCGGAGCGATCAGCTCAAGATCGGTCTGAAAGTCGAGTTTGACAAACGCATCGCCGGCGATTCGTCTGCCGATTTCCTCGGCAACGTACGTTTTGCCTACGCGTCGCGCACCACGGATGAGGATGGGGCGCGACGCGTCCTTTGTCGCCCATGATTCGATAACGGATTCGATTGATCTGCGCATGGGGCCGCCTTTCCAATTTCGTGTACTTCAGATACATAGTTTAGTACGATTTCATGTACTTGGAATACACGAAATAGTGGAAAAGTGTGTATCTGAAGTACACGAAATTGCACTGCTGGAGCTTGCAGGCGGATAAACACTACTCGTATGGGACGGTTTTCACCGGTTGCTCGCCACCTTGGGCTATGTTCGCCCCTATGCCTGCATCCGGGGCTGTGCTGATTGACGACGGCGCTCCCAGCGAGCCAACTTAATCGTCACCAGCGTGAGCGCCCAGGCCACAAGCGAGAACACGGCACCGACCGCGCCTACATATGCAATGCCAACTCCGCTTACCACGGCGCCGCCCACTGCGGTGCCAAACGAGATGCCGACGTTAAACGCC
>CABUGI010000150.1 GCA_902491055.1 uncultured Collinsella sp.
CTGTGCTTACCCGCGCCGATATCGGTATCGCGATGGGCGCGATGGGTTCCGATGCCGCCATCGAGGCGGCCGATATTGTGCTCATGGACGACAAGCCGTCGAATATCGCGAAGGCGATTCGTCTGTCGCGCAAAACCATGGGTATCGTATGGCAGAACATCGTATTTGCCTTGGGCGTGAAGCTTGCCGTGCTCGTGCTTGCCGCCGTCGGCATCGCGAACATGTGGATGGCGGTGTTTGCCGATGTCGGCGTGGCGATTCTGGCCATCCTTAACGCAATGCGCTGCATGAACGTGAAGAAGTTCCAGTAGCCGTCGGTAACGTAAAATTCTTTGCGCACTTTGAAAGCTGAACACGCCCAGAAAAAGAGAAAGACATGGCGCGTGCCGTCGGTATGATTTGAGTGTCGAATTCAATCATGCTAGGAGGCAGGCCATGTCCAACCCAATCGTATCATTCGACGAGCAGGCCGTGAAAGACGAATTGCGCGAGCTGGTCAGGAAAACCATCGAGGAGACCATCAACGCCATGCTCGACGAGGAGGCCGACCAGCTTGTGGGCGCGGGCCCGTACGAGCGAACCGATGAGCGCGCGGCGTACCGCGCCGGGCACTACGAGCGCGGCTTCACCACGACGTCGGGCCGGGTCACGCTCAAGATGCCCAAGCTCAAGGGCATGCGCTTCGCCACGGCGGTCATCGAGCGCTACAAAAGGCGCGAGACGTCGGTCGAGGAGGCCATCATCGAGATGTACCTGGCCGGCGTGTCGACGCGGCGCATCGAGGACGTCAGCGAGATCCTGTGGGGCGCGGGCGTTTCCGCCGGCACGGTCTCAAACCTCAACGACAAGGCTTTCAAGGCGGTCGAGGAGTGGCGGTGCAGGCCTCTGGCCTGCGAATACCCGTACGTCTACGTCGACGGCATCTACCTGAAGCGCAGCTGGGGCGGCTCCTACGAGAACGTCGCCGTCATGGTCGCCATCGGCGTGAACGAGGACGGCTACCGCGAGGTGATCGGGTGCGCCGAGGGCTTCACCGAGTCGGCCGAGTGCTGGCGCGATTTCCTGTCGTGGCTGAAATCGCGCGGGCTGCGCGGCGTTCGCATGTTCGTGGGCGACAAGGCCGCCGGCATGGTCGGCTCGATCGCCGAGGTGTTCCCGAAGGCAAAATACCAGCGTTGCACCGTGCACTTCTACCGCAACGTCCTCGCCAAGGTCCCCAAATCGAAGCGCTCCCAGGTCGCGGCCATGCTCAAGGCCATCCACGCCATGGAGTCGCGCGAGGCCTCGGCGGCCAAAGCCGAGTCGGTGGCCGCCGAGCTCGAGTCGATGAAGCTGAAGGAGGCCGCCAAGGTCGTGCGCGAGGGCTTCGCCGAGACGCTGACGTACTGCGCGATGCCCCGCGAGCATTGGCGGCGCATCCGCACGAACAACGCGATCGAGCGGCTCAACAGGGAGATAAGGCGCAGGACCCGCGTGGTCGGCACCTTTCCCGACGGCAAGTCCGCGCTCATGCTGGTGGCCGCCCGCCTGAAGTACGTCGCCGACAGCGAATGGGGATCGCGCCGCTACCTGGACGTGTCGCTTCTCAAGGAGCAGTCATGCTGACGGCTGGCTGAATTTGCGCAAAACTATTGACGGTACCGGGGGAGGCGGGTCGGTGCCTCCTGCCCATAAGCGTGATCTTGCGAATATTGGATTGGGCGGCTATGCGTGGCAGCTATGGGGGCTGCATCGTTTTCGATGGCCGGATTTATGTATACGTCGATGCTGATGCGATGAATCGTCCCATTGGGAATCTGTCCCAATGGGACGATTTACGATTCGGTTGAAGGCAGCTTTTCGAAGCTGGTTCATCGCCAATGAAGGTGGGCATGAGCTGTAAAAGCCTTGAGGCCCAAACTCCAGAAGACAAATAGCTCAACTTGCAGAGGCAGAGCTCGAACCCCGCCTCCCTGGCGAAGCGCAGGACCCTGTCGCTCTTCACGTGCCGCCGCCCGTCGAAGGTCACTATCGCCGACATGTTGTCGGTCACCCACTCCTCGGGCA
>CABUGI010000151.1 GCA_902491055.1 uncultured Collinsella sp.
CGCGCTACAAGAGGCCCGCGTGTTGATGATTATGGAAAAGCGGAAGCCGAGCATGGTCGGCGCCCCCGGAACCCCCTTGTATACGATGACGCTGGAGAGCCGGCGCAGCATGCTGGCGACTCCCCGGCTGTAGATATGGGATACGTGCACGGCGTGAATCTGGCGGATGAACTCGACGAAGTTGAGGGCTTTGCCGGGTGCGGCGAGTTGTCGCTGATGCAGCATGAGCAGATTGCACAGAACGAGCCTGCCTCGCAGACCGAACAAGCTGCCATGCCGGCTTGGACGCAGCGTGTGGTTGCGGCGGGGGAGACGGGGACGCTGTCACCGACGCCCACCCCGCCGCCTCCGATGCCGCCGGCAGACGCTGCCGCTCCGCAGCATCGAGCTCCGGTCATCTGCGCCATTTCGGGTTCGGGCGGTTGCGGCAAGTCGACGATCATTGCCACCATGGCACACACATCGTCGCTGTTGGGCTTGCGTGCCGCCGTGCTCGACCTGGACCTGATGTTTGGAAACCTTTACGACTTGTTAGGCGTCGATGCTCCGCGCGATATGGCGGCACTTATCGAGCCGTCGGCGGCGGGCGCGCTCACCGAGCCGGATATCGTAGCCACATCGATGCGCGTGGCGCCAGGCGTTACGCTCTGGGGTCCCGTCGCGGCGCCCGAGCAAGCCGAGCTCATGGCACGTCCGGTGGAGCTACTACTTGATGTTCTGCGTCGCGAATCCGACGTGGTCTTTATCGATACCTCGGTCTTTTGGGGCGACGCCGTGGCGGCTGCGGTGGCGGCGAGCGACCGTTGCCTGGTCGTTGGCGATGCTGCGGTGTCGTCCGCGACATCGGCGTCGCGCGTCATTGAACTGGCGAGTCGAGTAGGTGTGCCGCGCACGCGCATGAGCGCCGTGTTCAACCGGTTCGGTGCGCGCGGAGCAGACGAGGACGTCGCCATGCGCTTTGAGATTGCCTGTGCGTTGAGCTCCAAGATTCGTATCGCCGATGGCGGGCAGGATCTCGCCGCGCTCATGGCGTTTGGGCGCGCTGACGAGGCAGTGGGTCAGACGAGCGCTTTCGCGACCAGCGTGCGCGAGGCCACGCGCGAGATGCTCGTGGAACTGGGGTGCGCCGTCGGCCCTTGGAGCGATATGGTCGCCGACCGTGCAACGCGTACCGAACGCCCGCGTATCCGCCTTCCCTGGTCGCGCGAGGATGATCAGCGATGAGCCTGCAAACGAGGATTAAGGCTGCCGGCGCTGCAGCGGCGGCAGCGCCTGTAGATGCGGGGCGTCGCCGCGCGGTGAAACGACGCACTAAGCGCGCCGTGATGGACCGCATAGGTTACGACGAAGTGGCGCGTATCAGCGCCTATGCCGACCCGGTACTTGCCCGCTCGGAATTGCGTCCCGCGGTGGAGGCGGCGCTCAATGTTGAGGAGCCGACCGATCTCGCGGCGCCCGAGCGCGAGACCATCATCGACGAGATTTTGGATGACGTGGTGGGCTTGGGACCGTTGCAGCCGCTTATCGAGGACGACACCGTTACCGAGATCATGATCAACGGCTGCCGCTCGGCTTTCTTTGAACGCGGCGGCGTCTTGTACCCCATCGAGCGTGCGTTTGAGGATGATGAGCAGATCCGTGTGCTTATCGACCGCATCATCTCGCCACTTGGCCGCCGTATCGACGAGCGCAGCCCCATCGTCAACGCCCGCCTCAAAACGGGCTATCGCGTCAACGCGGTGATTCCGCCTGTGGCGATTGACGGACCGATTCTCACCATCCGAAAGTTCTCGGACCGTATCTGCTCGCTGGACGAGCTTGTGGGGCTGGGGTCGCTGCCGCTTTGGTATGCGCAGCTGCTGTCGTGCGCGGTGTCGCTGCGACAGGACCTGGCGGTTGCGGGAGGCACGGGATCTGGTAAGACCACCCTGCTCAACGCGTTGTCATGCGAGATTTCCACCGGCGAGCGCATCGTGACGATCGAGGACTCTGCCGAGCTCAAGTTTGCGC
>CABUGI010000152.1 GCA_902491055.1 uncultured Collinsella sp.
AGCGCGGCGATATCTCGCGTATCCATCCTGCTGGTTGGCACCAGCAGCGCTACGACTTTATTCCGAGCCAGAGCCTCTACAACCGCTGCCACCTCATCGCCTGGTCGCTCTGCGGCGAAAACGCCAACCGCAAGAATCTCCTCACCGGCACGCGCTATCTCAACGAGACGGGCATGCTGCCGTTTGAAGAGCAGATCCTCGACTACATCCGCGACACGGGCAACCATGTGCTCTACCGCGTCACGCCTATGTACAACGAGGAGGAGCTCGTCTGTCGTGGCGTTCGTCTGGAAGCACAATCAGTCGAGGACCACGGCAAGACCCTCTGCTTCCACGTGTACTGCTACAACCTGCAGCCGCATGTGCAGATCGACTACGCCACCGGCCGCAACCAGGCATCCGGAGACTAGTGCAGACTGCGCTGCCCGTAACCCAAAAAATGATCCGTTTTCCTCCGTCCCAAAGGGATCAAATAAGGCCGCCCCGGTTACCCAGGGCGGCCTTTTCGTCAGCACCTACATTGCAGGCAAAACCACACGTTACTTGGCGCGGCCCTCTTCATAGCGCTCGACCAGCTTGGCCTGAACGTCATAAGGCACCTGCTCATAGCCAGCGGGCTTCATGGTAAAGTCGCCCGTGCCGCGCGTGATAGAGCGCAGGCGCGTCGAGTAATCCGTCAGCTCTGCCAGCGGCGCCTGGGCGATGACCACGGTATCGCCACGCTCATCGGTCTCCATGCCCGTCACGCGACCGCGCGAGGCCGAGATGTCGCCCATCACGGCGCCCGCGTAGCTCTCGGGGATAGTCACCGTGATTTCCTCGATGGGCTCTAGCACCACCGGGTCGGCATCGGCACTTGCCTTGCGCAGACCGATGCGAGCCGCCGCGCGGAACGCCATCTCGTTGGAGTCGACGCTGTGATACGAGCCGTCATACACCGCGACGCGAATGCCCGTGAGCGGGTAGCCGGCAATGATGCCGTCCTTCATGGTCTCCTGGACGCCCTTGTCCACGGCGGGGATCAGCGAGCGCGGAATGCGGCCGCCCACGACCTCATCCACAAACTCGTAGCCGTCGCTCGTGCCGTCGGGCCCAATGAGCGGCTCCACGCGTAGCCAGCAGTCGCCGTACTGACCGGCACCACCGGTCTGCTTCTTGTGGCGGCCCTGGGCGCTTGCCGTGCGGCGGATGGTTTCGCGATACGGAATGCGGATCGGCACGCTTTTGGCCACGACCTTGGTGCGATCCTCCAAACGGTTGAGCAGCACCGAAACCTGCGCCTCACCCACGGCGGAGATGATAGTCTGGCCCGTCTCCTCGTCGCGGTCGATGCTCATGGTCGGATCGGCCTTGCAGGCTTTCTCGATAAACGTATAGAGCTTCTCCTCGTCGCCGCGGTTCTCGGCCTCGATGGCAATGCGGTACTGCGAGTTGGGGAACTTGAACGCCGCCGCCTCGACCTTGCCGGTAATCGAGAGCGTATCGCCCGTCTCGGCCGCCAGCTTGGGCGCCACGATGATGTCGCCGGCATAGGCGTGGCCGACCTCGGTCATGTCGCGGCCGCACATCACATACAGGTGAGCCAGACGGTCGCTCTTGCGCGTGCGCGCATTGATCAGCTCAAGGCCCGGCTCAAGCGTACCCGTCAGCACCTTGATAAAGCTGATGCGACCCTGCTGTGGATCGGCCAGGGTCTTAAACACAAAGGCCACCGGGCGGTCATCGTCACTCGAGATCTTGAGCGAGTCGCCGTCGATGAGCGGCATCTCGCCGTAGTCAGTCGGCGCCGGGAAGTACGTGGCGATGTCGTCCATCAGCGAGTTGACGCCCTGCTCCTTAATGCAATCGCCCGCAAAGACCGGCACAAAGATGCGCTCGGCGATCGCCTT
>CABUGI010000153.1 GCA_902491055.1 uncultured Collinsella sp.
CCGTCGAGGCCGGGACATGCGCCAGGCCGACGTTTTGGATGAGCAGGGCCACGCATGTACAGCCCACCGATAGAAACGCCATCACACCAATAAAGCTCGGCGTCCACACGGACAGAGGCGCCTGGGTCTCGAATAGCAGCGACGAGATCAGGCTCAGCACGCCGTTGCCCACAAACATCCAAAACGTGATGACGTTGATGTCCATCTTGCGGCCATACTTGGCGGTCACCGCCATCTGGATGGCAAAGAAGACCGCGCCGCCCAGTGTGATGACATCGCCGACATTGAACTCGACGCTATCGAGCGCCACCAGCCCAATGCCCGCCAGGCACAGCAACGCGGCGCCCAAGTTGTAACGGGTAAGCTTTTCGCCGCTTAGAACGTAGCTCGCAAACGGAACCAAGATGCAGTACGTGCCCGTCAAAAACGCGCTTTTGCCTGCCGTGGTCTGTGCCAGGCCAATCGTCTGCAAACCGTAGGCACCCCACATGAGCGCGCCCATGCCAAGTCCAACAATCAGGTTTCGAGCGTTGAAATGGGCAATGATGCGCTTGTGGAAGATGGCAAGCATGACCAACGACGCCGGAAGAAAACGAATGTAGAGCAGCTCGAACACCGGAACGGTATCGAGCGCATCCTTCATGGTGGTGAAGGAATAGCCCCAGATGACCGCTATCGAAAGCAGCAAGACCTTCCAGAACAGCGGCGAGCGTGCGCCGGCACCGCGAGAGGCGCCGCCGGCACCCAGGTCTTCGCGGGCCACAGGGCTGTCGGGCAAGTTTTCGATTTCGCTGGCTGCGTATTGGGCCATGGAACATCCTCACACTCAAACTGGGCGTGGTGTCCGCACGCGTATGGCTGCGTGCCGCCTCATGGTCAAATAAAAACGAGGCGCACCGGACCCCCGGCACGCCCCGCTACTGTAGCAACAACCAAGCAACCCACGCAATCCAGCCCACTAAAGCGTCGGCAAAGTTTTGTTCCGCCGTTCCACCGAACGGCGGACCGGCCGACGCTGCGCGAGCCGCAGCATCAGCGTTTACATTGTTGCGCTAGATTAATTTAGTACTCTCCAGCTTTTCGATAATCCAGTCGTTGGCCTTGATGACCGGACGGCGGAAGACGACGCCCAGTGCCAGCGACGGAATCAGATAGCTCGCCAGAATGCCCAGCTCAATCCAGTACTCCATATGGTAGGCACCGGCCATGGCGGCATGCATGGCGTTGATGCCGTGAGTAAACGGCAGGAACGGATATATCGCCTGGAACACGGGGCCGGTCATCTCGATGGGGAACGTGCCGCCCGAACCGCCGACCTGCATGACCAGCAGCACGACGGCGAGCGCCTTGCCGATATCGCCAAACGAAACCGTAAGCGTGTAGACGATATTGGAGAACACGAGACTCGCGACCCAGCCCGCCAGCACAAACTGCAGCGGGTTGTCGCACTGAATGCCAAAGAACAGAATGTCGCCCGCGCACACGAGCGTTGCCTGCAGCAGAGCCAAACCGCCAAAGAACAGGTAACGACCCAGGTAGATCTCGTGCAGGCGCACGGGGATGAGCTCGTTGATAAGCTCATCGTCAACCGAGACCTTCATCATGGCTGCCAGTACGATCGAGCCGACCCACAGCGACAGGATCGTGTAGAACGGCGCCATGGCCGAACCGTAGTTGCGGATCGGATAGACTGGCTTGCGGTCGAGCGCGACGGGGCCGGAAAGCGACACGGCCAAACCCTCGGG